>JAHIOG010000518.1 GCA_018895675.1 bacterium | reverse complement strand
GTAGCCGTCAGATTGTTTTTTGCTAATGGATACCAGGTTGGTCGTGTGATTGACCGGTAATGAAATAGAAGCGGCTCCTTCAAAGAGACCGTGTTCGCCGCCCTTGAATTTCAGCGTCGTTGATTGATGAAGGGCTTTACGTGTTATAATGTTAATGACTCCGCCGAATGCATTGGGTCCATAGAGTTTTGAACCGCTGCCTTTCAGAATTTCGATACGTTCAATGTTGTCCAGACCAACCGGCAGATTCATGTTGTGATGGGCGGTTTGGGGGTCGCTTATCTTTACACCGTCGATTAATACGAGTGTCTGTTCAAACCCGGCGCCCCTGATGCTGACGTCCGATTGAACTCCCAGCGGTCCGCGGGACCGGATATCAATTCCGGCGCTTGTTTCCAGAAGTTCTTCAACGCTTTGAGCTCCTGACGAAGCAATCATATCATGATCCAATACCGTCAGGGTTCTGAGTGAAGATGACAGAGCGGTAGGAATCCGGCTGAGGTGATTACTACGGGATCAAAATCATAAACGGAATACTGAGCGCGCAACGTTAAAGCCGTCAGTAATATAAATATACAGGGCAATATTTTAATCAATGATTTTATCATGAAACAAACTTAGAAAATATTTACATCGGAACTATTTATCGATGAGGTGATTCAATAATTATCTGAAATAACCCGCAAAGTTAATGGTTTTTGAAGGAATTAAAAATATTCTTCCATTCTGTTCCAGCGCTTGCGCTTGGAGACATAAAGTCTTAGATTTTCGCGATTAACTTTTGAAATGATTTGAACCGGAAATAAAAGAAAGAATAACATGACGGATAAAGTAAAAACCAGTGATGTGGATTTAGTAGAGCAACTGTTTGAAACACGCGAAAAACTGTTTAATGAAATAGGAAAAGTAATAATTGGACAGAAGGAAATCATCGACCAGTTACTGGTATCGCTCCTGTGCCAGGGACATTGTCTCCTGATCGGTGTGCCCGGATTGGCGAAAACGCTGATGATAAAAACTTTAGCCCGGGTTCTTGATCTGAATTTCAAACGAATTCAGTTTACTCCGGATTTAATGCCGTCGGATATTACCGGAACGGAAGTAATTGAAGAGGATAAAAGCACCGGGAAACGCGAATTTCGCTTTTTCAAAGGACCGATTTTCGGAAATATTATCCTTGCAGATGAAATCAACCGCACACCGCCGAAAACCCAGGCAGCCCTGCTGGAAGCGATGCAGGAACACCGTGTAGCCACCGCTGGGAAAACCCACATGCTCGAAGAGCCGTTTTTTGTATTGGCGACCCAGAATCCGATTGAACAGGAAGGCACTTATCCGCTTCCGGAAGCCCAATTGGATCGCTTCATGTTCAGCCTGAAAATTGAATATCCGACTTATCAGGAAGAGATCGACATTGTTAAATCCACAACTTATGATATCAATACATCCCTGGAAATGATCGTAAAGCGGGAGGATATTGTCTTGTTTCAGCATCTGGTGAAACGTGTGCCGGTGGCGGATAACGTTATCGAGTTTGCCGTAAAACTGGTTACATCAACCCGTCCCCATCACGAAAAATCACCGGAATTCATCAATAACTGGATTGAATGGGGAGCCGGACCCCGGGCATCGCAATATCTTATTCTTGGAGCCAAGACCTATGCGATTCTGAGTGGTCGCCCGACGCCAAATATTGACGATGTAATTAGGGCTGTGAAACCTGTATTGCGTCACCGGATTATCCCCAATTTCAATGCTGAATCGGAAGGAATCGATACCGATGCCATTACGGAAAAATTGCTCGATCATTTGAAGTAAACTCTTTATGATAAACGTCGAAATAGATAAACGCAAGTATCTTGATCCGGTAACTATTGCCCGTCTGGACAATATGGCATTACGGGCGCGACTGGTAGTGGAAGGCTTTATCATCGGTTTGCATAAAAGTCCTTATCATGGATTTTCAGTGGAGTTTGCCGAACACCGTCCGTACATCCCCGGTGATGAAATAAAACATATCGACTGGAAACTATTTGGGAAAACCGACCGGTTTTACATTAAACAATTTGAAGAGGAAACCAACCTCAAATCGTATATTTTACTCGATAAAAGCGGATCAATGGATTATTCATCGGGAGGGATCAGTAAATTGACCTATGGGTCCTACCTGGCTGCGGCATTAGCATACCTTATGTTAAAGCAGCAGGATGCCGTCAGTTTGACCCTTTTTGATGATCGAGTCCGCAGCTATTTGCCGCCTGTGGCAAAAAAGAGCCATCTGAACCTGGTTCTTGGAGCGCTGGAACAGGTCCGGGCTGGAGAAGAGACGCGCATCGCTCCGCAGCTTCATGAATTGGCTGAAAAACTTAAAAAGCGCGGAATGATTATATTGATTTCCGATTTACTTGATGAACCTGATGAAGTCATCAATGCCCTGAAACATTTTCGGCATAAACGTCATGAAGTCATTCTGTTCCATATCCTCGATCGCCAGGAACTGGACTTCACGTTTAACCGGCAAACTCAGTTTATCGATCTTGAAACAGGTAAACGTCTCAATACAGAACCCTGGCATATCCAGGAAGCCTATCAGGGGTTGTTACAACAGTTTATAGCAACATATAAAACCAGTTGCCGCGCGAATAATATTGATTATGTCTTATTAACGACTGACCGTAGTCTGGATTTAGCCTTAACTGAATATCTAAAGAAAAGGGCACGAATCGGATGAAATTACTTTATAAATTCATACTATGAGAAAATCCAGGACTACTATCTAAAACTATGCTACGTTTTGTATATATTGATGTTGTGAATTAAGACAACACTATATGTTCAGCACACATCACTCCCATCTGAAATCTTATGATCAGAAATAATCTTCCAATCATAGTCATTGTACAATCGGCTGAACTCAGGTCCAATAGGGCATCTGTATTTTCTTCTACCAGAATATGGATTTTCAATAGGGGGATCAGCTGTGTGAAAAACCAATTGTGCAATTCGAATCCCAGGCATTAATGTCAAAGGAATAGTGCCCACATTTGACAATTCTAAAGTTACGACACCTTTGAATCCTGGTT
>JAHIOG010000517.1 GCA_018895675.1 bacterium | reverse complement strand
TAATCGCATTTGTAGTAGGGGTCCTTATAATTATTGTACCAAAATGGTTGCTGAAAGTTAGCGAAATCTTTAATCGAATCCTTACTGTAGATGAGCTGATTTTTTCCAGACGATTTTTTTTTGGAATCTTGTTAATAATAGCTGGTCTCTACCTTATATATACGTTTATCCGGCTTTATTGATAAAGGGTCAGGGTAAGGCAGAATATCATAGCCATTTTTCGAAGAACAATTTAATAATGTGACAAAGAGAAATGGACATCTAGAATATCCAGGATCTGTTAAAAAAGACTTAACGTGGAACAAAAGCTTCCGCTTTTAAGTTTGTCGTATGGAATTATGAAATTGGGTGTAGTAATACACCGCTCTGAATTAAAATTAATTTGTAACGGTTAAGGAAAAAGGACTAGTACAATGGCAAAAGTTAAAATTTTGGTTGTTGAGGATGAATACTCTGTAGCAGAGGTCATCCAGGATATGTTAATAAATTTTGAATATGATGTTCCAAATGTTGTCTCTTCCGGTGAAGAAGCTATAGAAGAAACTAAAAAGATTCGTCCGGATTTAGTGTTAATGGATATAAAATTGAAAGGGAAAATGGATGGTATTGAAGCGGCAAACCAAATACGTGATCGTTATAATATACCTGTCATCTACCTTACTGGACATGCAGAAGAAGATTTCCTACAACGTGCAAAGATAACTGGGCCTTTTGGATATATGCTAAAACCATTTAAAGCAGAAGAATTGCAAACTACCATTAAAATGGCTATTTATAAGCATAAAACAGAAAATGAGTTAAAGAGTTGGGTTTTTACTACACTTAGATGTGTTGGCGATGGTGTAATTACTATTGACAAAAAGGGAATTATAAAGTTTCTAAATCCCGTAGCTGAAGCGCTGACTGGATGGAAAGATGGATCTGCCCTTGGTAAAGATTTAACGAGAGTATTTAAAATTAAAGACAAAGAAACATTTAACTCCGCAATAGAGGCTCTTTTAAAAGGAGATATTGATAGTTTGGAAAAAGATACTGTACTCATAAGCAAGGAAAAAACAGAAATATTTATAGACTTAAATGCCAAGCCGATCAGGAATGATGAAGGAGTCACATCAGGTTTCGTTTTTATTTTTAGGGATATAACTGAGCGCAAGCAGGCGGAGTCGGAGCTCTATGAACGGCTAAGAGAACTGGAGAATTTTCAAAGAGTTACAGTGGGTAGAGAATTGAGAATGATTGAGTTGAAGGAAAAGATAAAAGATTTGGAAAGACAGTTGAAATTAAAATAAGATTAAGGGTAAACTTAAAGCCTTTGACCTTACGGTTGAAAAATTTTCTGATAGTATAAGCTTTGTTATGAATGAAATGAATAGTGATAAAAATAATAAGCAGCTGTCACGTATAATGGATAATCGGGATCCTATGAACGATTTAAAAATTGATGCGCTAAAAAGGCGCCTTGATGAGCAGAAGAGCTTGTGGAAAGCTACATTGAATATTCTTGATGATGCCAATGAAGCCAGAAAGGCTCTTGAAAGATCTGATAGACTAAAAAATGTTTTCTTGAGTATGATCTCCCACGAATTAAGAACACCCTTGAATGTAGTATTGGGATATATCGATATATTATCTAAAGATTTGAAAAGCTTGCTTAATGAAGAAAAACAAGAAATGTTTGATTCAATCCTGCAAGGTGGTGAACGGCTGAAGAAATTAGTTGATGATATTATGGATATAACCCAAATTGAAGCCGACCGGATAAAGTTAGATATGCAACCAATTGATGGGGATGGTCTGGTAAAAAAGTGTGTAAACGATATTGTGATACCTGCGAGAAATAAAAATATAGATATCATTGAAAAGTATCACGGGGATAAGACGCGTATCAAAGTAGACAAGCTTCGATTTTTCCATGCTCTTGGAAATATTTTACAGAATGCTATTAAATTTACTCATAAAGGTAGTGTCACCATAGCTACAGAGAAAAAGAAAGGTTACTATAATATCACTGTAAAAGATACCGGGATTGGCATTAAAAATAATTTTATACCATTTATGTTTGCACTCTTCCGTCAAGAAGACGAAGGCTATAAACGAAAATATGAAGGTGCTGGACTTGGATTACATATCAGTCAAAGATTGTTTACATCAATGGGAGGGAAAATAAATGTAGAAAGCAAGGAAGGGCAGGGAACCACATTTACAATTTCTCTACCTGTTTCTAATAAAGAAATTATTACAGAGGGTAAAAAAATAAGTCCGCCAATTATTGAGAAGCCTCTGGAGCGAAAGTATGAAAGAAAAAAGAAAAGTGTATTGATATTGGAAGACAATCCACCCGCTGTTGACTACATCCAATTTCTATTAAGAAGAATACAAGTGAGCTATATTACTGCTAATACTGGAGAAAAGGCGCTTGAACTCTTAGAAGATAACTCACCGGATGGGATGCTAATTGACATTAGTCTTGCTGTTGGGATGTCAGGGATCGAATTTATGAAGAAAGTGAAAAAACAGGAACGCTTTAAAAACATACCTGTGGTTGCTGTAACTGCTCACGCAATGAAAGGTCAGCGTGAGCAGTTTATTGAAGCAGGTTTTGATGATTATTTGTCGAAACCGTTTACATTGAATGACGTTCGGGAATTGTTTACACGCACTTTAACATAACTTGACACAAGTACCGTCAAGGGACTTGTGTTAAGTTTGAAACTTACCTTTAAACAGTTGGTATTCTTTGTTAAGAGCAGCTTCAAAGTCACTGATCAGATTTTTCAGTAAGTCAAAATTTTCACTCGATGATACGGTCTCGATTTTGCCTCCCAGTTTGCCAAGCTCATCGAAGCCATAACCTTTAGCAACACCTTTTAGATTGTGACCGAAATCCTTAATCTCTTCGAAATTTCGTTTATTTAATTTAGCTTTTAATTCAGGAATTGATTTCATTATATATTCCAAATACTTCTGGATTAATAATTGAAATTCAGGATCATCTAAAAGATCTTCATTCATATCCATATCATTTTCTTCCGTTTTTTGTGCTGAATCCTGTTATTACCTTCTGTATTTTGTGTTTGGTAAAAGATTAAAAAGATTTAGTCCTTTCTGATCTGGAAAGCTATTTGTAAAATATAAAAATTTATATTCACAATAAAATTAATTTTTTACTTCTTTACAATTTCGTCACAATTTCGGTGTTCCTGAAATATCATAAACGAAATTACTAAATACAAAATAATAATTCCAATAGATAAAGCAATTAGACTTTCATATAAATCGCCTCGTTTAAGTAACAATGAGAGAAGACCCATGGTTGTTGTAAATAAACAAATGACGAAAACAACCGTCTTGGGACGCAATCCGAGATTTTGAAGACGGTGGTGAAAATGATCATTCCCGGTGTACTCAAGTAGTTCTTTAAATGTATGAACTTTCTTTGTGATTATTCTCATCATGTTCGTTAATAGCGTGTCTGTTATTGGTACCGCAAATAGTAGTATTGGGATCGCAAGGCCAACATTTTTATGGATTCCCCAGTCACCGTATAACGCAAGTGCGGCTAATGTAAAACCAATGAATGTGCTGCCACTATCCCCGAGAAATATTAACGCTCTCTTTCTAAATCGGAAATTATACGGAAAAAATCCGCAAAGCGATCCCATAAAGATTATACTGACAATAAGCATAAATTGATTTCCTACGTTGTAGGAGATAGCAGCACAGAAAAATGAAATGACGATTGCAAGCCCGGTAGCAAGCCCATCAAGCCCATCTAAAAAATTAATGGCATTGGTAATTCCGATAATCCATAAAAAAGTAAGTGTAATCGAGATAATATGCATAAACTCATGATCAGGAATGAAAGACAGTACAATTCCGTGCTGAACCAGGATAATTGTTGCAATGAATTGTCCAATTAATTTTACAAAAGCCGGTAAACCTCGGATGTCATCAATGATTCCGATACCTGCAATAATTGTTGATGCCCAAAATAATCCCTGAAATTCAACCGGTGGATTAGCAACAAGATTTAATGTTGCAATAAATGTAATGAATATCGCAATTCCACCGGTTCTTGGGGTCGGTCTGGCATGATGATGTCGACCACCCGGAGCATCTGTAATATCCAATATTACGCCTAATTTATAAAATAAAGGTATCAGTCCGAAACTCATAAGAAACGAGACAAATAAGTAATAGAAAAGGTTTAACGGATGGTCAAACATCCAATTTTTAAGAGTATGTGGTAACAGTAGAGCGGCCAGAAATGGCAATACGAGTAATCTGAATAGTATTCGTTGGCGGTCAGTCATATTTTCAACTATATATATTCTT
>JAHIOG010000516.1 GCA_018895675.1 bacterium | reverse complement strand
AGGAATGTCCTTTGAAGAGCTGGGCGGCAGGGAAGGTGTATATGCTGGAAAAGTAGACCTTGGATTTATAAAACTTAAAGATCTAAACCGCCGGTTTCGACAAGAAATTACCGGTTTGAAGGTTAGTGAAATAAGTCAGCCTGTGAGAGGGCGGTTTGGCTATACTATTCTCAGAATTGAAGAGAAAATGGCGTTGCCAATTCTCACAGAATATGAATTTGCAAAACAAAGAAATATTTTATCTGAAAAACTTAGATTAGAATACAGTGATTCTCTTCAACATAATTATATATTAAAATTGAAAAAGGAAATTAATTTCCTTTGGATTGAAGATAATTTGAAATTCTTGCTTGATATATTTAAAAAAGTCAAAATTAAAAATGATTTACCTGTTATTATGGAAACCTTTATTGGTCTTAATAACCCAATTTGCCAAATGGATGGAAAAGACTACTATTATAAGGATCTTTTACCTCTGATTTTAAAGTCAAAGATAGACCAGATTAGGGCGGTAAGAGATATTGATTTACTCAAGGATTTCATTACCGGCCTAGTTATTAGAGAAAAGCTGATTGATAAAGCAAAATCAATAGGAATAGACCAAACACCTGAATTTCAGCAAGAATATAATAGAAAATTAACAAAATTAGAACTGGACTACTGGGTACAATGTTTTCAGGATACTGTCCAATTTAGAGATTCTGATTATGACGCTTTTTACCAGGCTAACCAGACAGAATTTATAATACCGGTTCGAAGAAAGGTCTATGAAATCTGCATACCTGACGAACAAATAGCCAAGGGACTTAAGAAGCGTATAGAAAACGGGGAGAAGTTCCAGCAGCTTGCAACAGAATTTTATCAGTATAATCATAAAAAATCAAAGGATGGATTTTTAGGAATTCTGACTTCTGAGGATTTAGGAAAGTTTGGAACGGCTGTTTTTTCGGCTCCACTTAATGAAGTTGTAGGACCATTAAAATATGCCCAATATTATTATCTGTTTCTTTCTACTAATGAATTTGAGAGTCAACCATTATCAGTGGATAAGGCTAAAAATTTGATAGAAAAAAAGTATCATAAAGATCTTTCCATACAGAGAATGGCTCTTCATTTTAAAAATCTTGCCGACAAGTACAATGTACGGCGAAATACAGACATTTTAAAATCAATAAAATATCAAAATCTTATTGAAAATATGGAGACGATGTGTCAATGAGAAAACTGTTTATTATCAGCGTATTAAGTTTTATTATTCACACTGCGTTATTTGCAGGTGTAACCGGTAAGATAGCCGGGCATGTAATCGATAGTGAAACAGGTAATCCTCTTCCGGGTTGTAATATACTTATTGAGGGTACTTATCTGGGAGCTGCAACTTCATTAGATGGTGACTTTTTTATTTTGAATATTCCGCCGGGAACTTATGTCCTGAAATCTACAATGATAGGATATGCTCCGGTTAATGTTGAGGGTGTCGTTGTGACCATTGATCATACTACAAATCTAAACATTGAAATGAGAGTAGAGGCCATCAGGGGAGAAACTGTACTTGTCATTTATGATCGACCTGTGGTTCAGGCTGACAGAACCTCTTCGCAAGTTCATTTATCCGAAGATTTAATCGCGGATTTACCGGTTCAGGAAATAAATGATCTGCTTGAAATGCAATCCGGTGTTACCAAAGATGCCGGAGGAGGTCTTCACATTCGAGGTGGCAGGGGAAGCGAAGTTGTGTACTGGGTAGATGGTATCCCGGTTACAGACGGATATGATGGAAGTTCTATTGTAGAGGTTGATAAAAATGCAATACAGGAATTACAATTAATTAGTGGAACTTTTAATGCTGAATATGGTCAGGCGATGTCAGGTATTATTAATATTGTAACCCAAACCGGACGTAAAGATTATCATGGTTCAATAGATCTGTCTACTGGTGGATATTGGGCTACATTTGATGATATTATGGAAGGAACAGACAATTTTAAACCATTTACAACTCAAAACTTTTCGGGCTCAATAAGCGGGCCTATTTTCACTGAAAAGTTCCGTTTTCATCTATCAGGGAGAAAATATATAAGCGATGGTTGGTTAAATGGATATAATTATTTTTTACCCACCGGTGAACCCGGGGACAGTAGTATTGCCTATATGAGTTGGCAGGATAAATATTCTGTTAACGGAAAATTATCCTTTTTCCTGACGCCAAACGTAAATTTACATTTTAATACTTTATTTAATGGTAGAGATTACCAAGACTATAATCATTTTTTCAAATGGAATCCAAAAGGCAATCTTTCTCGTTATGATGACGGGAATAATTTTTCCATGACACTTAATCACACAATTAACCCAAGAACCTTCTATACATTTAAGATTTCTCGTTCTTACTCCGAATATGAACATTATTTATATGAAAATCCCCTGGATTCCGGATATGT
>JAHIOG010000515.1 GCA_018895675.1 bacterium | reverse complement strand
CGCTAATTAAATTTATACCTTTTTCACAATGGGTTCAATTCATAAAGAGTTTTCATGCCTAAGTCAAGAATCTTGGTTGATACACCTTGTCATGTCAAGGCGGGCAGGCTTTTCCCGTCGGTTGTCCATGCGCTTGTTATGCCTTAATTTCATTTATTGGCAATATTTGTCTGCCATGTCAAATCGTGAGAATGGATATTTGTTTGGTTTCGATACGATATATAATGCTGATCATGAACTTTGATATCAATTTGCTTGTTTAATAAACCAGTTTTTGAATAGCGCCCATATTTTATTTATCTTTTCTTTTACCTTGGTAATAAATTTTGTCATAGAGGTTATTAGACAACTAATGGTAATTGACAAACCCCGATTAACCAATGATGAGACACGGGCTATAACTATTCGAAATATATAGTTTAAGCGATATGGTGGTTTCATATGTTTCTTAAAATCACTCATAATTACCGTAGTAACTATAGGAGACTTTTCGCAATCTGCTTTACTGACAATATTCTTTTTACTTTCAAATTCCTCATTTATTAGTAACTCAGGACATATTCTTCCAGTTTCGCAGCAATAAATAGCATGCCTTGGACAGTAATATTTGGTTTCTTTCCAATCTGGCAACTGAACCAGGTGTTGCATGAACTCCTTTTTCATAAATCCTGTTTTTTCTGTTTTAATGGGTCCAAAAAACAAGATACCACCTTCTATAAAACATTTTCCCATTTTTTTAATGTCCATTCCACTGTGAGCTTCCCACCACACTTGTCCATTATTTTTTGCTATAATTTTATATTTGTCTAATTTATAAATAATATCCTCTGCCGTATCTAATTGTCTCGAATTATTTCGTTTATTAGTAGACAGCTCAAAGCAACTGTTTTTATTTATATCAATATCATCTCTATTGCCTGTACTCCTTTGAGCTACTTGCAAGAATGGTTTTCCGGCAGGTTTACAATTATATATCCTATAGCTTGAGCAATAGTATTTAGTTCTTTTCCATTTCGGCAATTTATAAAGCAGATCAAGAAAATCTCCTTTCAAATCCCCATGTACCTTGCTAAAATAGGGTTCAATGAATAGAATATCTCCTCTTATGAAACAATTTCCGCTTTTAAGAGAACAAAAATCAGTGTGCGTTTCCCAAGACAACCAACCGTTATCATTATCGTTAATCTGGTATTCCACCAATCTGTATGATTTTCTTATCATTTGACTATTTTTTATTAACTTATAAGCTTTCGCGCAATTACAGATTTTTTATTATAGAGCTCATTGAAAACAATGGGGAGGTCTTGCAATTAAATCTGACCCTTACCTCGGTTCTCATTTGTGGAAGTGATCGCGGATTTGCATTTCAGACCTAAAGATATCAGAAACCTATCAAAATATTCTTGTAGTCAGTAGAATCAGAGATAGCAGATATCTTTAACCTTAAACGACAGGCATCGGCATCACCGGCGGGGATGGAGCACAGCGGAATCCACGTCATAGTGGATGCCATCGGCAGTCATCCTTCTAATTCTGTCAAATCTTCAACACCAGCCATATCTGCAAGCATTTTTGAATAAATTTTCAGGATGTCCTGTAATTCAGAAAGTTCTTCCCTAAACTGCTCCCGAAGCATTTCATCATCGAAAGCGTTAGCCAGTAATAATTTATGCCATTTGGCTGTAAATGGTCGGATTTTTTGATTAAGAATAACAATAGCTATTTTAGTGAATTCTATACATAAACGACCGTGTCTCTTGATAACCTCTCTCGAAAGGCCAAATAAGTTATGGACGCTTTCAAGTGCTGTAGCCTCATCGCCATGTTCTTTCGGTAGCGGTTGTGTTGTTATCCTGGTTAAAAGTTCAACATATAATTCCCATGCGGCATCCCTGTCAGGATCTTTAGGTTGCCAGTCAGCCTCTAAGAATGGTGCCTTTATCTTTAGTGACGTCATGCTCCAATTTTCTAGCCACTCCTTCCATTTCATTCGTACCACCTTTCACCAGACTTATTATTTATGTATGAAGAATAAGAATTATCTGGATTTACTTTTGAACGTCTCTCAAAGGCCGATTGTATCCATGCTGAAACCGTAGTTGGTTCATTAGACCAGTCATAAACCTTTGCGTAACCGCAAGCTACATTGTAATGCAACCTCGGAGGCATAATATGGGGGTTATATTTATCTCGTCCATAATCTAGGTGATCGGACAGAAAAATTCCTAACAGGCCTGACCTTGGATTAAGCTTGGTGTTGCGAATGCTTGAACCAATTTCCCAGTCCACATGCTTTCTTTTCCATGTTTCTTTTCCAATCAATACTACTGTTACAGTAGAATCCCTCAGGTATTCATCCCTAATTTTCTGTCTGATTGTTTCAGTTGGCAACAACGAGTTTATTTCGCCAATTTGGACGGATTTTGGAATTATAATTCCAAAGTAATTTGCAAAAAGTGTTTCGAACTTTTCCCGGTCCCATTGGTCATTGGCGTGATGATAGCTCACAAAAACCTTATGCCTTCTTAGACCACCTAACAGCCCTATGCCATTACCTAAAGACACTTTTTTCCTCCTTAGTATTTTAACCACTGCCCAAGTGGATCTGCCGTATTGCCTCGATGATCGTAAACCATCCATTCACCTTTATTTTTATTCTTAAAAGTTCCCCATATTATTCGGCGATAAAGTCCCAAGTACTCTTGTTACGTCCATGTGGTCTCATAACTTTTTTCTACAACAGGGAATAGGGCAACATTCCTATGTGTTTTAGCCTCATCTCCTAATCCTAATTCCCATGGAATCCACCGGCTTTCTTTTGTGCTTGAACTGACAAGTACGACCATTTTTTTGCATCGGCGAATTGTGTTCCGAAGAATTTCAGCCGTTTCAGAAGTTACAGAATCGGGCAACCTAGAATCTTTTTTGTCTATGTAGACATAACCTCCATGATTTTCTAGTATTGTTATGATGCCTGGCGATAATTCAGAGTCTTTTGACGAATGAGAGAGAAAAACAGTTTTATATTCTTTTTGGGCTGCTTTGGCGATAACAACAGATTCATTTAACTGTCGATTTATGCCACGTATATCGTCAAATGTTGTGTATGAGAGCATAACGCGCTGCGGATCACCTGTAAATCTGGGCATGAGCCCGAAGTACTGAAAGCTGTATATATCCCAATGATACAGAATGGCGACCAATCCAATTTAAAATATAGAAGAAAATTACTGATAAAGAGAAGTGCGTTAGAATTATTTGCAGGTTTGACATTGTAATTTTATTTTAGGTTTCAAGTGATTATACGGATCTGGATATCATCACCTTTGTAATGTTATCCATCAAAATACGCAACTTATAATGGCACTACAGATATATTAAAAATACCAAACGAAATTCGGACTTTTCAAAACCTTTGATAACTTGCAGAGCAAATATAGAATCAGACTATTCTCATGCAGATTTCGTTTGTATATCACAAATAATGAATTACCCTGCAGCAAGCTACGGGGAATTAGACCCAAAGGGGATTAAAACGTT
>JAHIOG010000514.1 GCA_018895675.1 bacterium | reverse complement strand
TGATAGAATATTTAAGATCAAGCAGCCCTACCAAGTGTTAAATATCGATGATTTTTGCAACGAATGCGGCAATTGTACGACCTTTTGCCCGACCAGCGGTGCGCCTTATAAAGACAAACCCAAGGTGTTTTTGTCTGAAAAAAGCTTCCGAAATGCCGAAAGCGGCTATTATCTCAAATCGGGTAAATTGTTGTATAAAGAACAAAATGTGATAAAATCCCTGGAATTAAAAGAAAATCAATATCATTTCGAATCCGAAGCCATTACCGCGACATTAAATCGGGATGATTTTTCAATTATCGATATTAAATTCAAAAATGTTTTTTTAAAAGGAGTATCACTGGTAAATGCCGTGAAAATGAGGGTGATTTTTTTTGCATTAAAAGATTTGTAATTTTAACCTGTTTAATTTATAAACCGCAGAGGACGCAAAGAACATAGAAATATGATGGATGATTATGAATAACAGAATATACACAGTTAGAGATTTGCCAATTGAAGAACGCCCAAGAGAGCGTTTGCAAAGAATTGGTGTGGATAATCTTTCCACACAAGAGCTCTTAGCTCTTTTAATTGAAAAAGGAGGAAAAGGACAAAATGTATTAACTGTTGCACAAAATTTACTCGCTCATTTTGGCAATCTGAATAAAATGAAAAATGCAAGTATCGAAGAATTGCAAAAGGTGAAAGGAATTGGTTTTGCTACTGCCTGTAAACTACAAGCCGCCTTCAAGCTGGGTGAAAAGGCAGAATTTCAACTAAAAAAGTACGGTGAAAAAATTGATAGTCCAGAGAATGTATTCAATCTATTGAAAAAAGAAGCTGGAAATAAAAAGAAAGAAAGTTTTTATCTTCTTTCTTTAACTACACGAAATAATTTGATAAGCGTGGATAAAGTCTCAACCGGCACACTTAGCGCAAGTTTAGCTCATCCTCGAGAAGTTTTTACTTCTGCAATAAAAAATTCTGCATCCTCAGTGATTATTGCTCATAATCATCCGTCCGGAGATGCTCAACCTTCTGAAGATGATTTGGAAATTACAGAAAGATTAGTGAAAGCAGGAAATATTATGGGAATTGATGTAACAGACCATGTTATTGTAGCAAAGGAAAATTATTTTAGTTTTAAGGATAAAGGGCTGATATAAATATGAAAGAATTATTATCAAAGCAGGAGAGTAAAACATTAGAATTCAAAAGAGAATTTAATAATTCCAATAAAGAAAAAATTCTTCAGACTATTATAGCTTTTGCTAATGGAAGTGGTGGAAATATAGTTTTTGGTATCGATGATGATAGAAAGATCATTGGAGTAGCAAATCCTTTTGAATTGGAAGAAAAGTTATCAAATATTACTTTTGACAGCATTAGTCCGACAATCCGCATCAATACTGTTTTTATAACAGAGCAGAACAAAACATTAGTAATAATAAAAACCCCATTAGGTATTGAAACTCCATATTATCTAAAAAATAAAGGAATGGAAAATGGAACTTATATTCGAGTTGGTTCTACAACCAGACTTGCCAGCAAAGAGATAATAAAGTCCTTACAATTTAGAGGTGAAAATATCAGTTATGACTCTCAAATCGATTATAGGTTCTCAAAAAATGACGTGGATTTTCTAAAAATGAAAAGTATCTTTAAAGAGAAAAAGGATATTCAGATAAAAGAAGACCATCTTTTTATGTTTAGCCTTTTAGCAAAGAGAGATGAAAAAATTTATCCAACTGTGGCGGGAATGTTATTATTTCCCCAAAAAGAATATATTGAATACGATTTTGCCCAGATAAAATGTGCTCATTTCAAAGGAAATACAAAAGACATATTTATCGATAAGGCTGAATTCAGAGGGAGTATCATCGACCAGATTGAATCAGCATTAAAATTTCTGAAATCGAATATAAAACTATCTGCTGTAATTGGTGATGTATATAGAGAAGAAAAATACGAATACCCTATTCCGGCTTTGAGAGAAGCGATTGTCAATGCGGTAACCCATAGGAATTATCTTTTGAAAGGTCAGGATATAAAAGTTGCTGTTTTCGATAACAGGATCGAGATAAGCAGTCCGGGTGAGTTGCCTGCCGGTTATTCTGTAGATGATATTGGAAAAAAAGATTTCTCCAAATTACGTAATCTTACAATCGGTAGAATTTTTGCCGAACTTAAGATTATTGAACAGTGGGGACGAGGTTTTTCTAATATTATTGAATCTTGTAAGAAATATGGAAATATCATTCCGGAATTTAAAGAAGAATTGTTGCAGTTTAAGATTATTTTTTGGAATAAGAAAAGAGATGAGAAGGTCGGTGAAAAAGTGGGCAGAAAAGGTGGGCAGAAAAGGTGGGTAGAAAAGGTGGGTGGAAAGGTCGGTGATAAGGTCGGTGATAAGGTCGGTGATAAGGTCGATGATAAGGTCGGTGATAAGGTCGGAGGAAAATTAACCAAGAATCAGCAAATAATCATAAAATTGATATCTAAAAAACCATACATTTCTGCACGGGAAATTTCAGGAATAATTAAAATTTCATTAAGAAAAACTGAAGAGAATATTGCTAAACTAAAACAAAAGGGGTTTCTTAAAAGAATCGGATCAGCTAAAGGTGGATATTGGGAAATTATTGAATGAATATACATGCTTGAAAATAAAGAGGAACCATGAGCAAAAAATTATATGAAGAGAAAAAAGAAGAAGTTAAAGCAGAACCTGAAGAATTCTTATCAGCCGGAGAGGATAAGAAATAT
>JAHIOG010000513.1 GCA_018895675.1 bacterium | reverse complement strand
TAACTATATGTTCTGCAATTAGAATTATTTAAAAGGGGCGGTAAACGCTCCTTTTTGATATATAAGAAATACGGCGATGTATTTTACTATCCCGGATAATAAGACAAGGTAATAATATGGGGATGGTTAAAACCTTCCGGCATGAATATAAACGCATAGTCGACACCGAGCCGGTTAATGCGGATACCAAAACCAAGCGCCCCCCGGTTTATTGACCCGATATGTTCAAAGCCGCCCCGCAATGTAAGCAAATCGCGGTAACATATTTCGGCGCCAACCTGGGCTTTTGCAGCGCCGGTGATTAAATTGGAACCAAAATTCAATCCGATTGAGCTGTTGAAGGAATCGCCTACAAAAAGTTCCGGTCGCACAATGCCGATAGTAAGTGTCACAGGCAGACGATTATTATCGTTAGCTACATCCAGAAACCCCATATTTTGAAGAGACAAAGTCACATCTAACATACTCGGAGCGCGCCAGCGCCCGGCCAGATCAAAAGCGACGCCCTTTCCGGTATGCGTATAAAGATGTTCATACAAATATTTTATCGTGCCGCCGACGTCAATTTTTTTTATAGGTGACCAGCAATATCCCGCGGCTATAGCCATGTATTGAGGCTCGATATTTGCCGCCGGTTCATCGGTAGGATAGTCGCGAACTTCGACTCCCGGAATGCGCACATAATTCAAGCCGAATCCCAGTGAAGAGTTTTTGAGTGGAATTGATAAAGCCATTGCATCAATGCTGACGTCAGCAACCCAGAAGTGGTGAGACAGGGCAAGAGCGATTTGTTCCGAACGAATACCAACCGGGTTTTCAAATATTGCCAACGGCGACTGACCGGCTTGAGAAAATACTGTCATAGTTGCCGCCGATTGGGCGGAGGACGGTATTTTTAAAAATGCCATACCGGTATTCTGAATTTCGGCGTTTGCAGTGCTGAGTATAAGCAGGATTCCTGAGATAGCGACGTTTATTTTATGCATTTTATTTACCTAAAATTTGAATTCCCAGGAAAATACATGGGTGCTGCCTTCACCGGCTAAACCAATAAGGGCGCTGTAATCAATGTGAGTGTTAATGTTTTTTATGAAACCATACGCCAGTCCGGCGCCGAATGTCGGGTGAATATTATCCATTCCCATACGAATGTAAAGGATGTCGCTGACCAGGTATTCGCCGCCAAAGTGTACGCGGTAATCATTCTTGTCGGAAATTTCCACATCCCCGCTAAAAGTAAACGCATTGTTTTGTTTGTACGCTACACCGATTTTCAAGATTTGAGGAAACACGTCGGTGTAATTTCCACCTTTTTCGCTAAATAATTCTTGAGTATTCCAGTTATAACTGGCGCCGATATCTTTTAGTTGAACGCCAACAATAAACCGATCAAAGGGTTTTATCATTACGCCGATGTCAAACCCCAACCCACTGCCGGTTATTCCTAACATGTTGTGACTGAGTATTTTAAAGTTCAGTCCCACCGAAAAACGGCGGTTAAAGGCATTGGAAAATGAAAGTATAATCGCGTTTTCCCCGGTTTCGTAAACTTCGTCGGGCTCACCGGAAAAATTGCGGCCCCGGATGTCGCTGACGCCGGCATGCATCCATGCTATTGAAATTCCGGCGCTGGGTTTTAGCGGCAGGGCGATCCCGACATAATGCAGCTGACGATCAAGGCTTAGAAAATAGTAGGTAAGCGATAAATGGCGCTCGGACAGGTATGATAATCCGGCGGGATTGTAATATGCCGCAAATCCGTTTTCGCTGTCGGCAACGCCGGAGTTGCCCATTCCCAGCGCTCGCGCGCCAAGCCCCATACGTAAATACGAGCCCCCATGTCCGGCATTATCACCGGTAGAGGCAAATGCTAATGAAAGGGATGTAATTAGAATAAATATTATAAATTTAAATGATTTCATGGGCCATTATTTAACAACAATCAGTTTTGTCCAGTAAGATTTCTCTTTATCATCATCTTTTTTAGTCAGTTTACAAAAGTAGGTGCCGTTTGCCACCAGGTCTCCGGCTCTGTTCCGTCCATTCCACGTGATGCTATTGTCGCCGACATGGATGATATGATGATGTTCGCTCTCATACACAAGATCCATGGAAAAATCATATATTTCAAGAGAAACGGTTGCAGAATTTTCCAGGTAATATTGTACTCTGACATGACCATCTCCATTAAGAACATTATGAATGGATGGAGCAAACGGATTGGGATAAGCGTAAATTGCCGGCTGGCCTGGTAAAGATGTGGACAGTGACTTGCGAAAAATTGTCCAGTGGATTCCGTCATCTGCCGTTTTTGCGATACCGTCGGAAGTACCCAACCATAAGTATAGCACACCTTCACGCGTGTCAATACCGGCAGCGTAAACATCGTGTGAAAATATGTAGATGTTGTTTTGTTCATCAACTATCGGCTTGTATAGCGCCCAGTTGTCCCCGTCAATAGATTTGAAAAGTCCCCGTTCTGTACAGGCGTAAACGATTGAATCTTTAAATGCGAAATTATAAATACGTTCGCCGACCAATGTGCGGGACCAGGTTAAACCGCCATCACTGGTTTTACAGGCTGCCCGTGTTTCTCCGGCACCTTCGGCGGTCAGGGCGGCTACCCAGATGGTTTCCTCGCCCCGCCAGAGTTGTCTGCCCAGCGCAATTATGAAATTTCCGGCAAGGTTTGAATTCTGAGCATTATAATGTTGCCAGCGAATACAGCCATCGGATTCGACTAAGCCCAGGTTTATACCGTTAGCGGTGCCGGCCCAGACGGTGTCGCCATAGGCAAGCACGCTGAAACCTTTATGGTTATGATTTCCCTCCGGCGGATCACGGGGGTTGATCTCGTAATCTATTTCTTCGCAACAGATGAGCATGTCATTATCATCACCGGGAAGGGGAAGGCGTTCC
>JAHIOG010000512.1 GCA_018895675.1 bacterium | reverse complement strand
GGTGCAGGCCATCAGGAATGTGGCGCCGGATATCATGCCCGAACCGGGAAAGCAGTCCCGGGTGATGAGGGATTATGAATACAAACGACTCGGAACAATGTCGATTCTGGCAGCATTGGATTTGCATGATGGTCATGTGATAGCCCAAGTACATGACAGACATCGCAGCAGTGAATTTATATCGCTACTGAAGGAAATGGATGCTTACTATCCGGCCGAATCCACGATCCGCATCGTTCTGGATAATCATTCCGCCCATATATCGAAAGAAACGATGAAATACCTTGCAAGCAGGCCCGGACGTTTCCTTTATGTTCATACCCCCAAGCACGGTTCATGGTTGAATCTGGTTGAGACCCTCTTTGGCAAGATGGCAAGAACATTCCTGAAACATATCCGTGTGAATTCCAAGAAGGAACTCAAGGAGAGAATCCTGCTTGGAATTAAGGAAATCAATGCGTCCCCTGTTGTGCATCAATGGAAGAAATTCGACTTTGCTCATGCGTTCTAATGTAAATGTTTATATGAAACGCTATACTAGTTTCCTGTACCATGCAGGAAATGCCTATCCGAAAATGAGGGATAAATACCAGGATTTAATTCATAAATACCAAAAGATTATAAAAAAAACCACCGACCTTTTCATGCGTATGGATACGAATCAGGCTGAAATCGTATCGACTGTTTTATATTCGTCACGGAAGATAAAAAAGAATAATCCGACAAATGAAGTTAATGAAAAAGATATATTTGACTATGTGATGAAATGGAAAGAGCGTCGTCGCCCACCATTGAAAGGGTCTGACGTTGCCAGCGCCGTCCGAAATCTGGTGATGTTGCAGTGGTTAAAAGCCAAATATAGCCCGGAATTACCTGTTCAGGATATATTTTAGATTTATTCTTTAATAACGGTAATCTTTAGTTAAGACATTGTTTTATTATTTTTATTTCGGTTTCTGGCCAGGGATTGACAGTTTGTTGCGCCGGACCGCCGTAGGGTTGGGATATGAAGTACACGTGATTGTCTGGGTGTTGGATCGCTGATAGAAAAGAGGATATTGACTTATTCTATAGCAATGGATAAGTTAATAGAACTTATGACGATTAATAAGCGGTTGCCGAAAACGTTGTATGATAATCGACTGGAAGCATGGAATTTTTTAAACACAGAGCTTTAAGTAAAGAAGTTGACCTTAATGATGCAAAGATAATAAAGGCGATGAGTACAAACGTGGCGGGTTGTGTGGTTTGCCGGGAATTTGAAAAAGTGCTACGGGAGAAAATCATCAAAGAAACAACACCTGAACTCTTAACACCTTTACGAATGTTGTCGACTACCGATCCATATCCATTCTCAAGATTACTATTCGAATCTGAAAAAACAGTTTTCAATTATGTTACCTGTGATAATGAGTTGGAAAGACAATTTGCTAAATTTTTAGATCAATCCAATGATGTAAACGCCTTTGCCAAATTGCCGATTCAGTTTAGGTTTTGTATTGTATACACTGATACCCGGGCAAATATCAGGAATTACTATCCTGATTTTATTGTAAAATTATCTGAAGGTGAATTTTGGGTTATTGAAACGAATGGCAGCGAAGATTTAGACGTTGCTATGAAAGATCGGGAGGCGATTTGCTGGTGCGAATATGCGCCGGAGCTAACAGGTAAAAGTTGGAATTATCTGAAAGTAAATCAGAGTGAGATTGAGAAGTTGAAGCCGGAAAATTTTGGAGAATTGTTGGTTGGTTGTGCTTAGAAGTAAAGAAAATACTTGACCATCTACGAAAAGGAATTAACTTATAAGTGAATTTTGGGTTTAAATTAGTCCGAATTAAAGTTGGCAAGAAAGCAAAAATATATTCCATCCAATATGATGGGGAAGAAAATCATGAATTCCACAAGTTCATTACAAATCCGGTGGTTAAAAATCACCAGGATTTTCAGGCGCTCCGAAAGAAAATCAAAGAATTATACAACAAGCGTGGATTGCTCAGCCAATATTTTCGACCTGAAGATGAGAAATGTCTTAATCCTGAAATATGTCGTATTGATTATGGACAAGGCTCTCTCCGGTTATTCTGTATCCGCTGGAATGACAAACTATTAATTCTTGGTGGTGGAGGCGTTAAACCGGATGATATACGATTCTGGCAGGAGAGTCCTGGATTGTCGGTTGAAGTCAGAAAAGTTGCCGATGCTTTTCATCGCATTAAGGAACATTTGAAAGATAATCACTTAGAAATAGAAGACCTTTTAGAGGATTAAAGATGTCCAGAGAAGTAGATGATTTTTTTGATGAGATAGAGACAAAAATCCCTGAAGATGTTTCCCGTTTAGTTGAGAAACAAATGGATATTGCTGATGCGATTGCAGATGCAATTGAAAATAGTGAATTCAAGACCCGTAAAGAATTTGCTCAGGCCATCGGTATGAAGGAATCCATGCTCAGTCGTATTCTGGCAGGCAATGTGAATCTGACTTTAAAAACCATCGCGAAGATTGAGGCGGCTCTGGAAATGGATATTATCTCCGTAGCGGGATTTGAGGCGGAGAAGGGTCCTGTCAAAATCGCCCATGGTGGAATCCTTTGAAACCGCCGACAGTACCGGTGGCGGCTGGGGCGCTACGAGTGTGATATTACGGCGAGACGAATCACAATTGAAAAGGTAAAAGGAAAAAGTAATAATGGATTTTTTCCATCAGAACTTTCAGGCGATGATGGACTCATATAGTGATACCGAGGAATGCAGTCTCGAAAGTCCATACCAAAGGTCCAGGGGATTCCTGCTGGAGCATCCCTTGGGGAAAGGACTTCTTTGAAGGGTTTCCGGTGAGATGATCTGGTTAGAGCTGAAAGCGGAGGATGTAAACCTGAGGGCGGAAGTGGAAAAGAGGGAGAAAAAGAGTAAAGAATGAGATACATTAATAATTTTGTCTTATTGAGCGGTTGCTATTATATTAAATGCGCAAAAAAATAGAATAATTTGCCTGATTAGGAATTCTCTTGTATAGCGATTAATAACATTGTATAAACTGTCTCTTGAAAAAGCAATTAACAAGGATTGTATTTAAAATACTGGAGGAATATATGGATTTATTTTCAAAGTCTGAATTTGGATTAGAAGCGCTCTTTAAGAAACTGTATTTCGCACAGACAGAAACCGATATCGACAAAATAATTCTTTCAGATTCAGTTTTATCAGGTCAAACAAACTGGTATCCTATTGGTAACAACTATAGTAATTTTGGTGTTATAGAAAACCAACAATCAAATCCTATCGCTGCTTTAATTGAAAAAATAACAAATAGTATTGACGCTATCCTAATGCGTAAATGTTTTGAAGCTGGTTGTAATCCGAAATCTAGCGAAGCGCCGAGGTCTATGGAAGATGCTGTTAAAAGATTTTTTCCGGATCATAAAAACTGGGACTTACCAGGATTCAGAAAGAGCCAATCTGAGAGCATTCAGATATTAGCAGATGGTCCGAGGATGAATACTTCGTTAGTTATTTATGACGATGGCGAAGGACAACATCCAGAAGATTTTGAAAGTACATTTTTATCCTTGCTTGAAGGGAATAAAAACGAGATACACTTTGTTCAGGGAAAATATAATATGGGCGGAAGTGGCTCTATTGTTTTTTGCGGTAAAAAGAGTTATCAACTCATCGGATCAAAAAGATATGATGTAACCGGTAAATTTGGCTATACATTAATTCGCGAACATCCACTGACTGAAAAAGAGCATTTTACAAAGAAAAATACGTGGTACGAATATTTAAAAATAAATGGAGAGATTCCGTCGTTTGATATAAAAAAGATGGATTTAAAGCTTCATAATCGTCTTTTTACAAAAGGTACGATTATTAAACTATATTCTTATGACTTACCAAGTGGAAGTCGATCAGTAATTTCAAGAGATTTAAATCAAAGTATTAATGAATATCTGTTTGAACCAGCCTTACCACTTATTACTATAGACAAGAAAGAACGATATCCGGATGATATTAATTTGGAAAGAGATCTTTACGGTTTGAAAAGACGACTTGAAAAGGACGATAATAAATATATTGATGAACACTTTACCGAAGAATAATATGTCGGTTCTATTTTCTCTCAATGGTCAGGTACACGGGCATTATACTGCTGAATTTATCACACGATCACTAAAAATGAACTTGCTGAAAAGCCATCTGTTAATCCATGTCGATTGTACTCATATGGACTATGAATTTCGCAAAGAACTTTTTATGGCATCGAGAGATAGACTTAAAGATGGCGAAGAGACAAGAAATTTACGTCGCTTTTTAGCCACGAAACTCAGTAAATCTGGCAGTCGTCTATGGGAAATTGAAAAACGACGTAAAGATTCTATATCGGTTGAAAGCAGCGATGCAAATCAATTGATCCGTGATTTTACAAAAAATCTGCCGATAAACAGTGAACTGATGAAATTATTGGATCAGACATTTAAACTTGATTTAAAAGATGAGAAACATATAAAGAAGGAAAAGGAAAAGAAGAAAACTAAAAAGAAAGAAGAAAAACAACCGTTTAAACCAGAGCGATTTCCAAGTTGTTTTAAGTTGATGTTGAAAAATGATGGGGAAAAGGAGATTACCAAAATTCCGTTGGGCGGAGAAAAATCGATCCCATTTCAGACGGATGCTGAAGATCACTATTTTGATAGAATCGAAGAACCGGGCGAATTAAAAATTGCATTACTGGATTTTAAGAGGAACGAAGTATCCGGAGGAAATGCTCCGGGTAAAATTGAGCGGGTTCAGGATGTCATTAATGTGAATAAGAGTGGACCCAAAGAAGGATCAATAAAACTAATCATGAATCCAACTCAGAATGCTCAGACTGGTGACGCCTTGAAAATCAAGGCAACACTGACCGCACCGGGTCAGGATTTTGAAGAAGTATTTTGGGTAAAGATCAGTGAACCAAAAGCGCCAAAAGAGAAGACACCAAAAGAAGAAAAAATTGATGAAAGCACATTAGGACTTCCAGAGTTTGTTTTGGTCTATCGAGAGCCACATGAAAATGCGGCAACATGGGAAGAAGTGGAAAATATGTCAAGCCATGAATTCGGTTGGAAAACGGTCATGTATCCGTTGGTTGAGGGAGAAAATCTTGAAAAGATGTTTATTAATATGGATAGCAATGTGCTAAAGGATTTTAAATCAGAATATAAACATGCCGGGGAAGATCAACTGAATCTTGCGGATCGCAAGTATATCTCTTCCGTCTATTTTCACACTCTATTTCTTTATACGATTACCCGGAACCGGAAATATAAAATCATGCAGGAAAAGGGAGATCGGGAAGAATATGTCGATCTTGGCTCTTACCTCATGGATGTATTTGAAAGTTATTATTCTGAGTTTATTCTGAATTTCGGTGGTGTTAATGAATTGATGGAGGGACTTGGGTATTAATCTTAAGATACCTTATAAACTGTTCTTGAACATACAGAAGACCGGTATTCGTT
>JAHIOG010000511.1 GCA_018895675.1 bacterium | reverse complement strand
GAGCCTGAATTGTTCCGTTTTCCAGGTATTGGTAGAGATTTTTTCCCGGGCAGAGAGTCTCCGTATAATCTTTGTGACCTTTAATGTCATACAGCGGGACATTGAATCGTTCAACTAAGCACGCCGTGAGTTCGATAATCGCTTTCATTTGAGCTTGATTTACAGTTGCGTTTTCAAAATTTCCCATCAGACAGATCAAAGCGTGTCCGGTGGGATCGTAATCCGTATTGGTAGCGCCGGGATAATTGATGGGTCTCGCTTCATATATTACGCCGTTAGGGTCAATCATAAAATGGTAAGGAATATCGATCCACTTTTTTTCTTTACGGCTCCAATCCTGAAGTCTGCGGACATGCTCAACGGGGTCTTTTTCAGGAGGATAGTCAACCCCGCCGTGGTGGATGGTTATCTTGCTTATTTCATGTTGAGGTAATATACCGGCGAGAGGTTTCCATTCCCAGTCAACACGCCGGACGACCTGCAAATGATCCGGATAACTTAATTCCAGAACCTCATATTCTTTATGAATCGGTATGGAACACGCGCTGAAAATTAAAACTGAGATAAGAATATAACGCATCCCGGATTTCATCGGTTTTCCTTTCAATGATTGCAATTAAAGTTAGCCAATTCAAAACTTCGGCACAAACTAAAGATAACGGCTTAGTGCTTGTATGGTCAACCCTGTTTTATTAGCTTTGGCACAAGTGCCGAGGGAACTTTTTATGAACAATGCCAAAATAATCAGCAATATCGGGGAACTTGTCAGCTATGACTCTGATTCGAAATCGATGAAAGTATATCAAAATGTCGATATGGTATTTGCCGATGGAGTCATTCGGGAAATTGGTAAAGATCTGTTTTCCGGTGAACTTGAGCTTATCGACGCTGAAGGTTCGCTGATCACTCCCGGTTTTGTAGATCCTCATACTCACCCGGTTTTTTTTGAAACACGGGAGCTGGAATACGAGATGAGAATTATGGGCAAATCCTATATGGAAATTGCCGCCGCCGGTGGCGGGATCCGTTCCAGTGTCCGAAGCTTGCGGTCTGCCGACTATAAAGAACTGAAAGGGAAAGTCAAACAGCGGCTGGATGATTTTTTCAGATATGGTACGACAACGATTGAAGCGAAAAGCGGTTATGGATTATCAACGGAAAGCGAGTTGATGTCGCTTCGACTGTTAAAAGAATTAGACGATGAGCATCCACTGGATATCAAGCGAACATTCCTCGGCGCTCATGAATATCCGGATGAGTATCGTGAGGATCATGATGCTTATATCGACCTGATTATTCAGGAAATGTTGCCCGCAGTCGTCCGGGAAGGATTAGCGGAATTTTGTGATGTGTTTTGTGAAGAGGGCGTATTTTCTGTACGTGAATCCCGCAGAGTATTGGAGGCGGCGAAATTTCTGGGACTCGGTATTCGTTTGCACGCCGAGGAATTCAAACCCATTGGCGGTGTGCAATTGGCAGCGAAACTGGGAGCCATATCGGCTGACCACCTGACCGCGATAACCGATGAAGGTATCGATGCTTTGATAGAGGGAAACGTAATCCCGATCCTGTTGCCGGCGACGACGTTTTTCCTTGGCTCTGATTATTATGCGCCCGGCAGAAAGATGTGGGACAGAGGCTTGCCGGTTGCCATAGCCACGGATTTCAACCCGGGCAGCTCCATGACCCAATCCATGCCGCTCGTTATTTCAATTGCCTGCTTGAAACTGAAATTGACGCCTCTGGAAGCCCTTCAAGCGGCAACAATTAATGCTGCACGATCACTCGCGATGGATAGCGCTATAGGTAGTCTTGAGCCGGACAAACAGGCTGATTTTGTGATCTGGAAATTCAACCGTTATCAGGGCATACCCTATTATCTGGGGTACCAGGCGATTCGCAGCGTTTGGAAGAGAGGGCGGGAAGTATGGTCCGAACCTGGCGAATAAGACTGAAAATAAATTATTTTATTAAAAAACAATTGACAAAGAACCTATAAATATCTAAAATCAGGCATATGAATCGAAGTGGGAAAATATAAAGGGAGGTAAAATTTTGAGAAATATAAAGCCCGTATCAGCGCTGCTCACATTAATAACTGTTTCACTGCTTTTTTCAGGAATTGCGTTTGGTAATTCAGATTATTATTCTTCCGTTCAAAAGATTTGTAATGCCTACCAGGTATCAGTTGATTATGATCGTATGAATCTGATGGATCTGGAAGCTGGTGATAAAGAATTTACACTGAGTGTAAAAAGTACCCGAGGCCAGTTCGATCGCGTGATGCTCGTTAGCTTTTACGCAGCCGGAAAGGCGATGAATTATCATAAGGAGCCAATCCGAAAAGTTACGGTGATTATCAGTGTGGAGTATAAAGGCACTCAAAATATTGTGGCAAACGCTACAAGAGAAATTATTATGAAATTTGTGAACGGTGAGTTGACGTCGACGGAATTTGTCAGAAGAGTTAAATTTGATTAACCCTACAACGTAACTTACAAAATATAGTGCCATATGTAGTTTTATAATAAATGATACAATATCCCAAAGGAATGTCTTCGACACAATATGAAGTATAAAAAATATTAAATGACGTAGTAGGGTTAATTTGCAAAATAACAATTAAGGAGGAATTTATGGATCCTTTTTCATGGTCTTATACGTTAATGATGTACTTGAGAGGAATAGGCTGGGCGATCGTCGCATCAATCGGTTTTTCCTTTGGTATTGGTCTGGCTATCAAAGTTTTTGACTGGTTATCGACCTCAATCGATGAATGGGAAGAGATTAAAAAAGGTAATATAGGCGTTGCGTTAATCATCTGTTCTCTCATCGTGATGGTCGGTCTGTTGGTCTATAAAGTCATCTAATTAACGATTCAACACATTTACGGGAAATCCGGCAGGGATTGGGTTTCCCGTTTTTGCTTTAGCAAATTATAAATAATATTATGAATTTATTCATCGTGGTTCTCTAATGCCCCTGAATCTTCGCTTCGAACTCCGTTTTATAAATACCTTTCAATTGATGGTCTTTCCCCTGTAGCTGGTTCGCAAGCGCTTCGAGTTCTTTACCCGAAAAACTAATGGCGTTCAATACATGAGTTTCAAAAGCCTTATATGCCATCGGCGCAACCGCCTTTGTAATTTCAGCCATGGCTTTTCCATATTGCCTGATTTCCCATTGGGCGTGGTAATCAAGGCGTAATTTCAGGAAGTGAAACAGGTTATTCAGGTCAATCTGCCAATACCATTGGGTGTAGAGGGATAGCGGTAAGTTAATGCGCGCCAGTTCCCGGGCAATGCCGTCTTCAATCAATTTTCCATAATTTTCATAGGCACTTTTTTGATCGTTGATCAAAATATTCAGCACTTTTTGGCGAAGTTTTACGGGCACTTCTTCTTCTGCCCGACCTTGCCGATTGTCTTTACTTTGAAATTTTATCTGATCCGGATTTGGAACATAAAATTCATTTTCCATGATACTGTAGCGACCGGATATTTCATTGATCCGGGCTGTGCGGTGCCGGATCCACTGACGGGCGATGAAAATGGGCATCTTGCAGTGAAAAGTGAGAATTACCTGTTCAAAAGGCGAAGTATGCTGATGGCTCATCAGGTAATCGATGAGAGCCCGGTCCTCACGAACAGATTTTGTGCCCTGACCATAACTGACACGAGCCGATTGTACGATTCGGCTGTCTCCGCCAAGATAGTCAATCAGACGGACAAATCCTTTGTCCAGAACCTTAAATTCTTTATCCAGAATCGCTTCTGCTTCAGGAACAATTATATGTGCCATAGTGTTAATACTCCTGAATATTTGAACAATTGAAAATGTACGAATTTATCGGATATGATAACAGGATGAAATAAATGTGATATTTTTCAATGAATAGTGCGCTGTTTTTCGTAATTTTGATTGAGAATACAAATGTTTAATAAATACGCCATATTATCCATTTTATTAATACTGAGTATTTCAATTTTTGGAGGATCCGACCCGGACTGGGTGGACCAGGAAATTGAACTCAAGCGACGACTGCCGGAAAACCGCAGAAAGATGGCGAAATCCATGAGTTTGAATAATCGTAAAAATTATGATGTGGGATATTACGGGTTGGATATTAATGTTGACATAAACAACAAGAAAATTTCCGGGACAACTACAATCAGAGGAAAATCCCGGATCGATGATCTGTCATCCATATTTTTAGACCTTATGTCTTCTATGCAGATCGACAGTGTTGGATCGGATGCTAATGGATATACACGAACCGAAGATGGCTTTCACGCCTATTTTTCCACACCT
>JAHIOG010000510.1 GCA_018895675.1 bacterium | reverse complement strand
TTGTTTTAAATTATTTACACAATACAAATAGGTTAGTTAATTCATATAGAACTTTTACGATAATGTCGAAAAACCTTATTGATACAAAGAATGTTCCTGTGGTTGAGTGCTCAATAACTGGCCATTGGGGTAGTGGTTCTATTCCCTTGTGCATATGGCAAAAAGATGAATGGAAAGGAGAAAAAGATTCAACGGAAAAATCTGAACAAATTGATGGTAGAAAGTGTTTTGATATTCATTTTGAACTTCAATGGGATACAAGAGAGGATAATGAATCTATTACTTTGTATTTACATTATCACACGAATCCCTATATGATCAAAAAGGTGTTTGAAAAAAAGAATGAAATATTTAAGAATAGTTATAAAAACAATAGGAATGAGTTTTTTAACTTTGTGAACAAAAATTGTCCCTCTCTATGGAATATCAGTAAGAGGTTTTTACGAATAGCGCTTTACAAGTTTGATAATGGCATAAAACATGGGGCTTTAAAAGAAAAAGTGAATGCTTTAATTTCCAGTATGACACCTATTATAGATGATTACTTGGGAAAATTGTAAACTCGATATACCTAAAATGATATCGTAGAGAAGTATTGAGTATTGATGGCAAAATGCATCGGTGAAATAGAATTTGGTTATACTGGTGAGGAGTTAACCGTTTCGATAAACGGTTTCACAAAACACTATCCATATCAAACATGGGCAAATACCATTTTTACGGAATTAAAGCAAAATCCAAATTTCCGGTTGAAGAGAAAGTACTTATCTTATCCTCAACTGTTGAACATCCTGGAGATATGGGATACCATTTCAAAAGATAACCCGGGACACATTGACCGATCGAAAAAACCGACTATTCTCGAATATTTTCCGGGTGAGATTAGTCTGCTCCTCGATCACATCAATCTGAAGTATTACAATAAATCGATTCATATTGATGTTAAATTTATTGAATCGGTACTGCGAGAGTGGGATATGATTCTGCTGGATCATATGTCGGAACACGGTTGGTGACCTGCAAAATAATTTCAAGTATGCTATAGAACGACATAATCTGACCATCTGAATAGTTATATTTACTTCTGATATTGATATTTGAGTATTGGAGGTTGCGATGGTTATTAATACGTCTCTCAGCGAGCAATTAATACAGATTGTTCAAACGTTTAAAGAGAGTGATAAAAAATTGACGAGAACAGTTCGGGAAAAAATCAGGACTGTTCAAAAGGGTAGATATTTTGATTCGAAAATTCAACAAAAGGACATCCTGATAATTGCTTCAATGTGGTATGGTATGGCTACTGCAAAATGTATCAAATATGACCCGGTTGATTTATTGAATCAAATCCTGGATGATCCAATCAAAGCCCTGAAAGATTTAGACCGTTTAATAAAACTAATAAAAATTGGTGTGTTGGATTCACGATTAAAGCGGGTTTCGGCAAATGTAAAAAACAAAGAAATCAGAATTAGTATTGATAAAGAATTACTATTCGAAACGGAAATTTATATATCCAAGGGATTTTTAAGAAAACTCGTAACAAATCAAGAAATCCAATCGGAAGAAACGAGACCCTATAGAACCAATAAAAATTTTATCAATGATTGGTTTGCTTATGTTGTTGCCGTGAGGGATTTATCTGTATCACGCTTTATTGTTAATTATTCTCAAACTGATGAATCTACCAGCAATGAATTATATAGTGTTGCTCAAAAATGGCAAAGGATTGAAGAAAATCTCTCGAAAACACAAAAGCGATTTCCATTAATGGAGATTTCGGATGAGTATAATCTTGACCACAACGAGCAAATAATAATCATGTATTTACTGAAGCAGGAAATTGATAACTCCGACTGTGAAGAAAGCGAATTAATCGAAATAATCAGTAAGGACCGTTACGATTTACATAAGAACCGGACATATCTTTTACCGAATGCTAATTTAATAATCAATGGAATCGTCGAAACGAAAAATACATTGGGGTTTCGTTCTAAAGCCGATGTGCGCCTATGTTCAGATATTGCACGACGCCTGCTGAACGAGGCTCCTGTCGGAGAAGAAAATAAACTGGAAGAAATCCTTCGCGGAAATCCTATTATCAGTTGCCTCCATCCAAAACAACAAATAGACGACCTCATTCTTGATGAGAACCTCAAACAGACCTTACTAAAGGGATTGGGACAATATCGGAGCAATGTTTCAAAAACCTTAGATGAGTGGGGATTATTAGAGACAAGTTCAATTAAAAACAGTCACGGTTTGCTAATTTTGTTGTACGGACAGCCCGGTACTGGTAAAACCTTTTGTGCGGGCGCTATCGCAAATTATCTGAAGAAACCACTGCTCACAACGGACATATCCAAAATCTTATCAGCCTGGGTCGGCGAGAGCGAAAAGAATGTCCGTAATATTTTTCTAACTTATGATAGAATTATAAAACGTACTCATAGCGCCCCGATTTTACTCCTGAATGAAGCCGATCAGTTTTTATCAAAGCGGGGTGAAACAACTCGTTCTACAGACCGGATGTATAATCAGATGCAAAATCTATTCTTAGAGGCTTTTGAGGAATTCCCGGGGATTCTGATCTGCACCACCAATCTCAGAGATAATTTTGATCCGGCGTTCAGTCGCAGATTTCATTTGAAGTTACAGTTCCCATTTCCAAAGATTAATGAAAGAATTAAATTGTGGCAACTCCATATACCAAAGAGCGTTCCGGGTGTGGACGAGATTGATATAAATCATTTAGCGTCGCGGTATGAATTAAGCGGTGGACAGATTTCTGTTGTTATCAAAAATGCTGCAACTGAGGCGGCAGGTAGAAAAAGTCACGAAAAGATTTTAAAGCAAGAGGATTTGGAAAAATTCTGCTTGCTGGAATTAAACTCCTCTTTTGGTAGCGCTCAAAAAAGATATGGCTTTGCCATTTAGCCTGAATTATTCATAGCCACTAAGGCACCAAGACACAAAGTGATGTTTAATATAAAAATAAAGATAAAAAGGCAAGGTATAAATTTTGATTTGTTTCGTATATTTCAATATCTACATTTTATTAATTCTTAGAGCCTTAGTGTCTTTTCCCGAAGGGATTCCTACGGAAGTGGCAAGATTTAT
>JAHIOG010000509.1 GCA_018895675.1 bacterium | reverse complement strand
GATGTGTTCACTGTAGGAATTCTGGTTATTTTGGTCGTGTAGGCATTTTTGAGCTGCTACTACTCGATCAGGAAATCGCAAAATGTGTGGTTAATCGTACTAATGCACGTGAAATCGAAGAAATTGCTGTTAGAAATGGCATGAAAACGCTATATGAAGCTGGACTTCGTTATGTAATGAACGGCAAAACTTCAGTGCCTGAAATAATGCGAGTAATTAAAAGTTGAGAGTTAGGTGAAGTTCTTAGTCTGTTACTCCCCTGGCAGTAATGTCAAAGATAAACCTTTTATTAAAGGCTTGGAACAGATACTTAATAAAAATGGTGGAAAGACGACACTTACAAAAAATTGGATTTCTGCATTGGGGTATGCTTCTATTGAGAAGTACTCAGCAGTTTGGATGGATTGGGATATTCTTAAGAAATACTATACCCAATTCCACCAAAAGTTGTATCGGTTGAATAAGCATCTGCCTATTATTATTTTTCTTGGCGATGACAAAATTGATGGTCAGATGTGTGCTACAAATGATTTACTATTTTCTGTAGTCCCCCTGGATCAGTTGGTAGAGAAGGCTGAGGAACTGGTGGATCGATTAAGGTTATATAATGAGTTATTGTCGGAAGCTCCAGATGATGTTAAAAGATTTATTAGACCTGGTGGCTTTGGTCCCTTTATTGGAAATTCGCAGCGGATGATTGAAATATATCGGTGGATCATGAAAGTGTCATCTACAGATTTTACAGTTTTGATTACCGGAGGTAGCGGGACAGGGAAAGAGCTTGTAGCAAAGACAGTCCACGAACTATGTAAAGAAAGAAGTAAACACCGTTTTGTATCCCTGAACTGTGCAGCTATCCCTGACAATTTACTGGAAAGCGAATTGTTTGGATATGAAAAAGGGGCATTTACTGGCGCAACTCAATCCAAGCCAGGGAAATTTGAGTTAGCTCACCATGGAACTATATTTCTGGATGAAATAGGTGACATGTCCCTCAATCTGCAAGCAAAATTGTTAAGAGTTTTAGATGACCATACTATTGAACGTCTTGGAGGAACCAATTCCAGGGAGGTTGACATCCGTATAATAACAGCTACTAACCGGAATCTCAATTCATTGATTGAAGATGGTGATTTCAGATCAGACCTACATTATAGAATTAATGTTATCCCGATTGACTTAGCCCCGCTTGTCAACCGAAAAGATGATATCTTGTTGCTGACACTCCACATAATAGGAAAATTAATGCGGAAAAATTCTAGACCGGTACAATCAGTGGATTGGAAGCTTATTAAGGAGCTTCAGAACTTACAGATGGCTGGTAATGTTCGAGAATTAGAAAATATCCTGATTCGCGTAATATTCAATTCAAAACGGCCAGATCTTACAAAGAAGACTCTTCATGATGTTTTAGAAGAATTCGATAATAACCAGCATTTAGATAAACAACAAATATTTGAACAGAATATCGCACCACTATGGTATATAGAGAAGAAAGCCATTCAGGACGCTCTGAAAATTCTTAATGGAAATGTGAGTAAAGCCACATCATATCTGAAAATATCAAGGACAGCTTTATATAGAAAAATAAAAAAGTATAACCTGGATGAAAGTGAGAAAGAGGGAAGGTGAGAAAGTGATACTGGATACTGGATACTGGATACTGGATATTGGTCATTCGCTTCGCTGCCTGCCCCGTAGAGAGCTTGCGATCGTATCGGGGTCATTTATTGTCATTAATTTGTTAATGATAAGAAAACGTAAAATCCCCAGCGGGGCGTGATATTTGTAGATGGTGAGTTCCTACCCTAAAAAACAAAGCGCCGTTAGGTGCGAGATAATTTGAGCGTAAGGCGTAGGGTGTAGGGTATAGAGAGTTGATAGTTGATCAGTATTCATTCGATTGTAATTCAGTAGTTATTGAAGACTGTGTGGAAAAAGTGAAAAGGAAAAGTGAGAAGAGAAAATCATCTAATGGCTACTGGTTACCGATCACCGACCACCCATTCATTCATTCACACATTACTCCATCACTTCTCTGAAGGACTAAACTTATCAGCTAACAAAGATTAGAAATAACGGGGTGAACGGTTACGGAGGATAAAAATCATGCCAGAGTTTGATTGTCGTATAGTAACAGAAGATGGGTCTATCAGGGAACAGACTATTAATGCCGATTCCAAATATGAAATATACGATAATGCAGAAGTGAGAAAGGAGCTGGTTCTATCTATTAAAAAGCATAAAGAGCCTTTTGCCTTGCAAGATTTCCTG
>JAHIOG010000053.1 GCA_018895675.1 bacterium | reverse complement strand
TCGCCGATTTTGTCTGCTATGGAAAAATCATCGTCGAAACCAAAGCACTTTCAAATTTAACCGATGACCATCTCGGGCAGGTATTGAACTACCTGAAAGCCACGCAATTCAAATTAGGACTCCTGGTAAACTTCGGACAACCCAAACTCGAATATAAACGCATAGTGAGATAAAACTGTCCACTAATTCCACGAAAAGACACTAATAATAAATTATAAAAACAATTCGCCTGCCCCGTAATGAGGTACGAATGTACTGGGGTGCTAATTCGTGTTCACCCCATGGAATAGCGTTGATTAAATTTCTAAGACTGTTAAAAGACGTTTATTCCATAGGGTAAATTCGTGGACAAAAGAAACAAAAAGGCTACATGCCAGAGGCATCCCTTCGGGATCGTCCACGGCATAATCCGTAGAGCCTCAACATTCAACACGAAACGAATCGATCATCTCTACAAAGATCCTCGCAATAAAAAAATTAAACATGAAAGCGAATAAATATGCACCAAATAGTAGTTAAATCGGGAAAAACTCTCTTAGAAAAAGTTCCTGCACCTGTAGTTTCTGATGGGACGATATTAGTCAAAGTTCTGTACTCTTGCATTAGTCAGGGAACAGAACTTGCCGGAATAAGAAGTAGTGGTGAGTCTGCAACAAAGAAAATAAGTAAATGACTAATACAAATAATTCCGAAAAACCTCGGAACGAAAAACCTCGGAACGAAAAACTTCGGAACAAATTAAAAAATCCTTTTAAATTTGGCTCGATTGTGGATAACCCATATTTCACAAATAGAGTTGAGGAATTGGAACAGATAAAATCTATTCTGGATTCTGATGTGCATCTTATTATGATGAGTCCGAGGCGGTATGGCAAAACCAGCCTGATTATGAAAGCAATAAAAGAAATAAATCGTCCGGTTATTTTACTGGATATGCAGGTTGTTACTTCAGAAGTGGATTTTGCTGAGCAATTACTAAAAAAGATTCATAAATTATTTCCTTATGAGAAAATAAAAACATTCTTAAAATCCTTTCGAATTGTTCCAACCGTATTAATAAATCCGATTTCCGATGAAATAAATATCTCTTTTAACTCTAATAAATCAGGTGATATTGCTTTGGAGGATGTTTTGAATCTAATAAATAAATTATCGTCCAAAAGCAAAAGGCTGATCGTTGTCTTTGATGAATTTCAGGCAATTCGTAAGATTGAAAAAAGGATGGAAAATCGTTTAAGATCTATTTTGCAACATCACACCGATATAAATTATGTTTTCCTGGGAAGTCAGGAATCTCTTATTCGTGATATATTTGAAAATAATAAATCACCTTTCTATCATTTTGGTTATCTTTTTCCTCTTTCTAAAATACCTGAAAGTGATTTTCAAACATATTTGCAAAAGCGTTTGAAAAATATATCAAAAAGATATATTGAAATTTCAGAAGATATTCTGAAATTTAGTAAAAAACACCCTTATTATACTCAACAACTGGCGTTCAGTGTATGGGAAGAACTAATTCACGAAGAAATAAATAACCCTGTTGAAATTGCTATTGGCAAAATAGCAAGTTATCACGATGTAGATTTTGAAAGGATGTGGAACACACTTAACAGAACAGATATGAAAATACTTATTGGTCTAGCCACATCAAAAAATCTTCCTTTATCTGATATATTTTTACAAAATTATAACATTGGTTCATCAAGCACAGCCTATAGCAGTATTATGAAGTTAACAAGGGAAGGACTTGTAAATAAATCACAAAAAGGATATGAAATTGAAGATCCTTTTTTCAGACAGTGGATTATTCAAAAACGTAATTTTTAGGTATTTTAATTTCGAACTTTATTGTGATAATACTATCTATAAAATGACAGATTATCTTGAATTGGAAATATTTGGAGATAAAATAATTAGTGTAATCTCGCCTGCCCCGTAGCGAAGTATGAGCGTACTGGGGCCTGCCCCGCCTGCCCTGTAAGGAGGTACGACTGTATCAGGGCCTGTCCCGCCTGCCCTGTAAGGAAGAATGACTGTATCAGGGTAGTGAAGTTTACCCTGTTCACCCTGTGAGATAACAGCGAAGAAAACAACAACTGGATAAATTGTAAAATATCTCACAGGGTAAAATGTTTACCCCGTTAAATAAGCAAATAAGAATATAACAAAAATATGAATAAATGAGCTATTAAACGGGGTGAACCCCGTAAGAAAAGATGACTGTATCGGGGCAAAGCAATATTTAACAGGGTATGAGCGTACTGGGATAATGAGGTACGGCTTGCCCTCCCGATGAATCGAGATCGGGGACCGTACTGGGGCGTCTCAGCGGTGAGAATAAAAACAATAACCGCTAAGACGCTATGACACAAAGAATAATTAAAAAAAATAACAACACTTAGCGCCTTAGCGCCTCCGCGGTGAAAAAAGAAACAAAAAACTTAGCGCCTTAGCGCCTCCGCGGTGAAAAAAGAAACAAAAAACTTAGCGCCTTAGCGCCCCCGCGGTAAAAATAAAAAAATGACCAGAGAAGAATACAACAGACTATCAAAAATAATATTAGATGCCTGTATAACAGTCCATAAAGAAATGGGCCCAGGATTGCTCGAATCTATCTACCCCGTTAAATAATTATGTTTTTATGAGTGACAAATGCAAAACGATCTTCTATTAAACGGGGTTCACCCCATGTAATAATCATGTCGTTATGATTAACAAATGC
>JAHIOG010000508.1 GCA_018895675.1 bacterium | reverse complement strand
GGTTTGTTACCTTTAACTGTCTTGATGGTTTTCATCGGAATGAAGTTGTTTGGCATAGATGCCAATATTGTTGCCCTGTCGGGGATTGCGATCGCCATCGGAACAATTGTGGATATGGGCATAGTTGTTTCGGAAAATATGCTACGCCACCTCAATGAAGCGGATGAAAAAGATAATAAGTTAAATGTGCTATTTCGGGCTGTGTCGGAAGTTGGGAGTGCGGTACTGACAGCTGTATCCACAACTGTTGTGAGCTTTTTACCTGTTTTCACTATGGAAGCCGCTGAGGGTAAACTCTTCAAACCTTTAGCTTATACTAAAACCTTTGCCTTAATTGCCTCAGTCATCGTTGCTTTGACTATTCTTCCGTCATTTGCCCACATTGTTTATTCAGGTAAAATTAAAGGGAAACGATTACAATCAATAATGAACACCCTTATTATCCTGGTTGGGATAGTTATTCTGATTACGGTAAAATGGTGGATTGGACTATTAATCGTATTAATTGGTGGATATCATTTTGTCAAAGGCTACCTGAAAGCTCAAATACTTAATAAAATTCCCATGTATGTTAACTGGATAGCAGTTACAGTGGTCGTGTTTATTTTATCATCGACCTGGTCGCCGATGGGATATGATCGGGGGATGGCAATCAATGTCGGTTTTGTTATACTTCTACTGGGATTGGTTATGGGAACCCTTGTACTTTTTACTCGTTTTTACCCCAAAATGCTGCGCTGGTCGCTGGACCACAAATCTGCTGCATTGTCAATACCAATATTTTTGACAATCATTGGATTTACGGTATGGCTGGGATTTGGTAAGTTATTTGGTTTTATGCCGAATTTTGTCAAAAAGACAAGCATATATATAGCTGCACAGCATACCTTCCCGGGGCTTGGTAAGGAATTCATGCCCCCGCTGGATGAGGGTTCCTTTTTATATATGCCTACAACCATGCCCCATGCCGGAATGGAGGAGGCTATTGATGTGCTTCAAAAACTAGACATGGCTTTGTATTCTGTTCCAGAGGTAGACCTTGTTGTAGGAAAACTGGGAAGAGCAGAAACACCTCTGGACCCTGCGCCTATATCCATGGTGGAATCTATCGTCAACTACAAATCGGAGTATATCACCGATAAAAACGGGAAACGTCTAAACTTCAAAGTTGATTCTGATGGCAACTTTATTCGTAACGAACAGAATAAACTGCTTCCAGATCCCCAAGGTAAGCCATATCGTCAGTGGCGTAAACATATTCGTACAAATAAGGATATCTGGGATGAGCTTGTTAAAGTGGCACGTATTCCGGGAACTACCTCAGCACCAAGGCTTCAGCCTATTTCAGCCAGACTGGTTATGCTTCAGAGTGGAATGCGTGCTCCCATGGGAATAAAAGTAAAAGGCCCGGATTTAGAAACCATCGATAAAGTGGGTTTGGAATTAGAACGGTTACTAAAAGAAGTCCCAGCGGTCGAAGCTTCTGCTGTAATTGCCGATAGGATTGTTGGCAAACCATACCTGGAAATAGATATTGATCGGAGAGCAATTGCCCGTTATGGAATTACACTTCGGCAAGTTCAGGATGTAATTGAGGTGGCAATCGGTGGCAAACATATCACATCTACTATCGAAGGGCGTGAACGCTATCCAGTACGGGTACGTTATCTACGAGAACTCCGTGATAATATCGAATCCCTGGAAAATATCCTGGTTCCTGCCCCTGATGGAACACAGATACCTATTGGACAGCTTGCTTCTATTAATTATGTGCGTGGACCTCAGGTCATTAAAAGTGAAGACACTTTCCTGGTAGGTTATGTGTTGTTTGATAAAAAGGGTGGTTGGGCGGAAGTGGATGTAGTTGAACAAGCGCATCGTTTTCTGCAGAATAAAATCGAAACAGGGGATTTGGTGATTCCACCCGGTGTAAGTTATACCTTTGCCGGTTCTTATGAAAACCAAATTCGGGCATCACAGAAATTGCGTATCATTCTTCCATTAGCACTATTTATAATATTTTTAATTCTATATTTCCAATTTCACAAGGTATCTACCACACTAATTGTCTTTTCCGGGATCATTGTTGCATGGGCAGGAGGTTTCTTAATGATCTGGTTGTATAGCCAGAATTGGTTTTTAAATTTCAGCTTTGCCGGTACTAATATGCGTATTCTTTTCCAGGTCCACCCTATCAATTTGAGTGTAGCAGTTTGGGTGGGATTTTTAGCTTTATTTGGAATTGCCAGTGATAATGGTGTAATCATCAGTACCTATTTGGATCAGAGTTTTACTCGATTGCGACCGAAAACCATCAATGAAGTTCGTGAAGCAACTGTAGTAGCTGGAACCCGTCGAATTCGACCGGCTATGATGACAGTAAGCACCACTATTTTAGCATTAATACCGATACTCACATCCACCGGAAGGGGATCAGATATTATGGTACCGATGGCAATTCCCTCATTTGGAGGAATGGTTTTGGCTATTATTACAACTTTTGTTGTCCCAATTTTATATGATTTATTGGCGGAAAGACAAATTAAAAAATACGGTGAACTTAAGATTTTGTAATTAGAAAATTATAAAATGAAAATAGGGGTAAGAAATGAAAGAAATCAAAGCTTACATTAGACCTGAGCGTACAGATGATGTAATTCTGGCTCTGGAAAAAGAGGGCGTCACTGGAATGACAGTTATAAATGCCTGTGCTCTAGCTGAATGGGCTGATCCAGATAAAACAGCTTTTTCGGTTAAATATGTAGAGAAATATTGTCAAGTAGTTAAATTAGAGTTAATCTGTCATGTTAATAAAGAAGAAGTAATCATAAACGCAATATGCAAAGCAGCATACACCGGACATCCGGGTGATGGAAAAATATTTTCCTCTGACATTGATAAAGCCGTATCTATTCGCACAGGTGCCAGAGGTAAATCTGCTATATAATTAGTCAAAATGTTTAATCAGGAGGTTGCAATGAAAGATCCAGTGTGTGGTATGACATTAGAACCTGAATTTTCAGCTGCTTCAATTGAATATAAAAGATATACCTACTATTTTTGTTCATTCCAATGTTTGGAAAAATTCAAATCCAATCCAGAAAAATTTTTATCTAAACAAAACAACCAGGGAAAACATATTGATTCACAAAAACAAACAGGACAAGAACAAGATGAAACGAAAACTTATATATGCCCGATGGATCCTGAGATCAAGCTGAATTATCCTGGGACATGTCCAAAATGTGGAATGGCTCTTGAGCCTGTTTCACCCACAGTTATTTCAAGAACAGAGTATGTATGTCCAATGCATCCTGAGGTCATTCGGGATGAACCAGGTTCCTGTCCTATTTGCGGCATGGCATTAGAGCCAAGAAGTGTATCTATTGAGGAGGAACCTAATACAGAACTTATTAACATGACCAGACGTTTTTGGATCAGTCTTGTTCTATCCATCCCAATAATATTTTTTACTATGGCAGGGATGTTATTTAAAAAAGCCCTTATTTCCGGGGACTGGCAAACCTGGATAGAATTAGCCCTGGCTACTCCTGTTGTTTTATGGTGTGGTGCACCCTTTTTTCAGCGAGGCTGGAAGTCAATTATTAACCGAAGCTTAAATATGTTTACATTAATTGCTATTGGCACAGGTGTAGCGTATGGATATAGTCTGATTGCAGCTTTATTTCCGAATATATTTCCTGATGTTTTCCGTGATCCGGAAGGTAAAGTGGCGGTTTATTTTGAGGCGGCGGCTTTCATTATTACTCTGGTATTGCTTGGTCAGGTATTGGAACTTAGGGCGAGGGATAAAACAAGCAGCGCAATCAAAGCGCTCCTGGGCTTGGCACCCAAGACCGCTCGTATAGTTCGGGAAAATGATGTAGAAGAGGAAATCCCTCTTGAGAAAGTAAAACCGGGTGATCGTCTACGTGTCCGACCCGGAGAAAAAGTACCCACTGATGGTGTAGTTATCGAAGGAAGCAGTTCAGTGGATGAATCCATGGTTACTGGAGAGCCACTTCCTGTACAGAAGAAGACCGGCGATAAGGTTACAGGAGCCACAGTGAATGAGACAGGAAGCTTCTTAATGAAGGCTGAACGTGTAGGCAGTGATACACTTTTAGCACAGATTGTTCAAATGGTAAGTGAGGCACAACGAAGCAGAGCTCCTATTCAAAAGATAGCTGATAAAGTATCGTCTTATTTTGTACCTGCTGTAGTTGTTATTAGCCTTCTCACATTTGTTGTATGGAGCCTTATCGGTCCGGAACCAAGAATGGCTTATGCTCTTGTCAATGCTATCGCAGTATTGATTATCGCCTGTCCTTGCGCTTTGGGGCTCGCTACACCAATGTCAATAATGGTAGGCACTGGAAGGGGTGCTATGGCTGGCGTTCTGATAAAAAATGCAGAGGCTCTTGAAACCATGGAAAAAGTGGATACATTGGTTGTTGATAAAACGGGCACATTGACTGAAGGCAAACCAAAATTGGTAACAATAACAACTGGGAACAATTTCTCTCAAGACGAAGTTTTACAATTAGCGGCAAGCCTTGAGCAAGCAAGTGAACATCCACTTGGGGCTGCTATAGTAGCTGGAGCAAAAGAAAAAAGGCTGGAATTAACGCGAGTGAAAGATTTCGATTCTATCACAGGAAAAGGTGTCAAAGGAACTGTGAACGGAAGAACTTTAGCTATTGGAAATCAAAAAATTTTAGAGGAATTAGGAATTGAGCCACAAAATTATCCTATAAAAGCAGAATCCCTAAGAAAAAAAGGAGAAACTGTCATGTTCATTGCAATTGATGGTCAAATGGTGGGATTATTAGGAGTGGCTGACCCGATTAAATCAACTACTCCACAGGCAATTGCAGCACTTAAAAAAAGCCATATCAAAATCGTTATGCTGACTGGTGATAATCGCATTACGGCTGAAGCGGTAGCTTCAAAATTAGGCATTACAGAAGTGGAAGCGGAAGTGCTCCCGGATAGAAAAAATGAAGTGATAAAAAGCCTTCAAGAAGAAGGTTGTATAGTTGCTATGGCAGGTGATGGGATTAATGATGCACCAGCTTTAGCACAAGCACACGTTGGAATTGCCATGGGTTCAGGAACGGATGTTGCTATTGAAAGTGCAGGGATAACTCTTGTAAGAGGTGACCTGCAAGGAATCGTAAGAGCACGTCGATTAAGTCAAGGAACAATGCGAAACATTCGTCAGAATCTCTTTTGGGCTTTTATTTATAATTCCTTAGGTGTGCCTGTGGCTGCCGGGGTTTTATATCCTTTCTTTGGATTATTGTTAAGCCCTATAATTGCTGCTGCTGCAATGAGCTTCAGCTCTGTATCCGTTATCATTAACTCACTGCGGCTAAGGAGACTATCGCTATAATGTTAAGACTAAACAACCATCAAAAGAGAGATATATGTATAACTCGGATGAATAGTATCAAACATAGAACAAAAAGGAGCAAACATAATGAGTTACTATTTTACTAAAACAGTGGAAATGACATATGACGATACAATTAAGCGTGTAATAGAAGAACTCAAAAAAGAGGGATTTGGAGTTCTCACGGAAATTGATGTGAAACAGACGTTAAAGAAAAAGCTGAATGTGGATTTCTATAATTACAAAATTCTCGGAGCCTGTAATCCGAATTTTGCCTATCAAGCTTTACAAGCTGAAAATAAAATAGGCACTATGTTACCCTGTAATGTCATTATCCAGGAACGGAGTAAAGGAAAAGTGGAAGTATCTGCTGTTGATCCAATCGCATCAATGAAGGCAGTGGAAAATTCACAATTAAAGAAGATAGCGGAGCAGGTGCAGGCTAAATTGAATAGAGTAATCAATAATTTATGATTGTTTTACTAGAAAGGAGTAATATGTTAAGGAAAAGAGATCCCGTATGCGGAGCAAAGATTAATAGAGATAGCAAACATTTTCTGGAATATAGCGGTAAGATTTATTATTTTGACTGCCAGGGATGTAAAGCTACCTTTCAAGAAGAACCTGAAAAATATATTAAGAAAAAGTCTAATGTGGGATTTTTAAAAAAGCTGGCTAAAGATACAAATTCTGTTCCCAAATGCTGCCATGATATTAAAAATTAGAAGATCTCACGAAATATAAATTAAAAACTAAAGGAGGCAAATGATGAGCGAGAAAGTAAAAGATCCGGTGTGCGGTATGGAGGTAGAAAAAGGAAGAATCTGCAGTGAATATAAGGACAAGAAGTATTGCTTTTGTTCAGAAAGCTGTAAAGAACAATTTGAGCAGAGTCCTGAAAAATATATAACTGATAGTAGTGGGTGCTGCCACTAAAGATTTTCTTCTTAAAAAGACAGCGTACACGAAATTTATTTCTCGAGCTATCAGGTTTTCGTCTTCCTCGTTACAAAGCAAGATGTCATTTTCACGTTTGTCCCAGATTCATGAGTAGAAGAGAGATTATAGGGTAGTACTTCGGAACCCGGATTTTGTGACAAGATAAAGCATTTTTTACGTTCCTCGTTACAAAGCCCCAGTTTTGAACGAAATAAGCTGGAGTTTTGAGAGGAGACAGACAAATCTATATACTGTACTGGAGAAAAACAAAATAAGAAAATATGGCAAAATTATAAATTTGTAGTTACTTGAGAATTTGAATAAAAAAAGGATACATTATGAAAGCATTAATAATAGCATTTGGAACTATTTTCATAGCAGAACTTGGTGATAAAACACAATTAGCCGTTTTAGCTATGAAAGGGAAAGGATTATCAGGATTAGGAATATTTATTGGATCAATTCTGGCGTTTGC
>JAHIOG010000507.1 GCA_018895675.1 bacterium | reverse complement strand
TTTTTACACAGTCTAATAGCGTCAAAATAAGGCTGATGTAATTGTTACGGTAATTCGTGAATCACCGGTACAGATTATTTCTTGAATTCAACTATTAAGTGCAACTTTTCAATGGTCGTATTAAATTGTACCAATTATGGTCGTTTAAAAGTGTACCAGAATTTCAAATGAGAATTGATTAGAAAAGAATGAACAAAGTGCCTCAAATGATAGTAATCTTGCTCTCTACCTGTCGTAAACTAACGGTAGACAGGTGGAAGATGAGTAAGTTGGTATCAATAAAAAGGGGCGCTAATGAAAACTCTGGAGGAAATTTTGGATGTACTTTCATTAAAACGACAAGGATATTCAGAGCGAGGAATAGCCAGGAAACTTGGTATTCATCGCAAGACCGTAAAGAAATATCCGGCAGCAGCCGGACTGGATGCACAACAGCAGCAACTATAAACGAGATAGTAAGCTCGATCCCTTTAGTGGAAATATTGAGGCTTGGCTGGAAGATGACATTTTATACACAGGGACCTGGATTTACGACCATTTGATTTCATTAGGATTTGATGGTAGTTATGAGATCGTCAAACGTCGGGTAAAGGCTTTAAAAACGGAGCGCAGTCGCTTGGCCTATCTTCGATTTGAGACCGAACCGGGATACCAGGCCCAGGTTGATTTTGGTGAGTTCCAAGTGATAAACGCAGACGACACCATTGATAAATACTACTTGTTTTCAATGATTTTGGGTTATTCCCGGAAGATATACGCTGAGTTAATCCGAAAGTGCGATCTGCCAACTTTTTTAGATTGTCATATACGGGCGTTTGAATATTTTGGTGGTGTTCCGCAGGAGATATTGTATGACCGGATGAAGAATGTGTATATCGGTAAGATAGCCGGCAAACACAAATTCAATACAACCCTGACAGGTTTTGCTTTGCACTATGGATTTACGCCTAAAGTTGCCCCCGCTTATGCCGCCTGGGTTAAAGGCAAAGTTGAACGATCCTATTCATTTATCCGAGAAGGCTTCTGGCGCGGATACGGTTTCATTAATCTTGAAACCGCTAATCGTGATCTGCAAGCCTGGTTAAAGAAAAAAGATGAACGGGTCCATGGTACCACCCATGAGATTGTGTCCCGGAGATTTATCCGGGAACAGCCTCATCTTCAGTCATTACCGATCCTGGCATTTGATACTTCGTATCGGGTATATCGTAAAGTTCACAAAGACTGCACCATTAGATTTGAAGGTAACAGTTATGTCGTTCCTCATTCTTTGGTAGATCAACAAGTGATCTTGCGGGTAAAAGACAAGACCATAAAAGTGTTTAGTAATGATCATTTTATTGTGGCTTATATCATTCCGGACGGAAAGGGACATTTGGTGCAGGACAAACGTTTTTACGAAGCCTTGCGTCGTGACAAAGAGATGAATGCACGAAAATATAATTACACCGGGAGACGTGTCAAAGGACAAGCGAAGCAAACCATCAGTCCTTTAAAACCTTTGTATGAAATGGATGTGGAAATTCGTCCGGTTAGCGTTTATGACCATGCCTGCGGAGCTGGCTTATGAGCGACAGTTTGATCCTTGAAAGAGTGGAAGCCAATCTGACCCGTTTACGGTTACCGCGAATCAGCCAGATCCTTCAACCGGTTATTAAGACTGCCGAAGAAAAAAGGAAAAGCCATCTGGCCTTCCTGGATGAATTACTCGATGAAGAGGTTGCACAAAAAGAACAACGTCGTGTGGAAACGAATCTCAGAATATCCGGCTTGCCATTTATTAAAACCATTGATGAGTTCGATTTTGCCTTCCAGCCAAAACTTGATCGGCAAAAAGTAATGTCGTTGTTCGATCTGACATTTATCCGATATAAACAGAATGTCATCTTCCTCGGGCCTCCAGGCGTTGGTAAAACCCATCTGGCCGTGGCATTGGCCGTTAAAGCCTGTCAGTCCGGGTTCAGCATTTATTCTACCACGATGGAGGATTTGATCAAGAAACTCAAGAAAGACCATGAGTCTAATCGTAGAGGTAAAGGAAGAAGCTATTATAAATCGGCGCTGGTGATCGTCGATGAGGTCGGCTATACACCGATCACCAGGGAAGAATGCAACCTGTTTTTCCGGTTTATCGCCAATCGATACGAGAAAGCCAGTACCATTATTACTTCTAATAAGGCCTTTAGTGACTGGACGGAAATGTTCCATGATCCGATAATCGTGACGGCTATTTTAGACCGGTTGCTCCATCACAGTATTGTGTTGAATATTCGGGGGAAAAGTTTTCGGCTAAAAGAAAAAATCGAAAAGGAGATTATTGATATGAATGGATCAAGAGGTTAAAGTGGTACACTTTTCACGACCATTTTTGGTACATTTTTTCGCGACCCTTGACAGCAGGGTATAGACCGGTTCTTATATTAAGCCAAACAGTTTTTAATGAACGTTCAAGGACAGTTATTGCGCTTGCAATTATTCCGAAGGAATCTCTACGAGACAAGTAAATCTCAAAGAGCAGGCTTTCCACTTACTTTAAAAATAGATAGCGTTATACTTCCGAAACCATCTTGGGTGAAAATAAGTCAAATAAGAACATTGTCAACCGAAAGACTTGGAAAGAAAATCGGTACAATATCTCCGGAAGAACTTAACGAAATAATCAGTGGCTTAAATGAGATTATTGGTGGCTGAACCATTACTTCCACCTAACAGCGAATTTTGTTGCGTGATTTTAGGATTTTGGAGTTTGGGAAGCATTATTGTCTCAAGGCGATCCCTTTGGGAAAAAGTAAGAGGTTTACTGACTTAATTTCGCTGTAAGTGAAGCAGCCACCGTTAGCATGCTCCAGGGGAGTTCCTGGTGGAACAAGCCGGGTTTGAATGTGTGATGCGTTAGGTGTAAAATAATTTGAAATACTTAACAAGGAGGTGTTAAATGACAATTGATATGATGCGAGAAGCCCTGCTTTGGTGTTCTATAATTAATCTGGGACTATTCTTTCTGAGTTTCCTGATATACAGATTGGCACACGATTGGATCTATCGTTTTCATGGGAAATGGTACAATCTGTCGGTTGACAAATTTGATGCGATTTATTATGCAATGATGGTGTTTTTCAAAACATGCATACTCTTTTTCAATATTGTCCCGTACATTGTGTTATGTGTTGTTGGATAAATGACATTGTTTCGATTCAGAGGAAAGTGGACATAAAAGGAATAAAAGTAATCGTAACCCCTTAATGAGACACATACAGCTGTCTATGAGTAATTACACAAACCGGGTAAACCTATGTTAGCCGCCGCAATAAAAAATCTTGAATACAACGCCATCTTCATACAAAGTAAGCGCTGATTAGAGAAGGAGCTATGCTTCAAATTTCTAAACGAGTCGTTATACCGACAAATGAAATCGAAATTACTGCTATTCGCGCCCGGGGAGCAGGAGGTCAAAACATTAATAAAGTATCTACTGCCGTACACTTACGTTTTGATATAAAGAACTCATCACTACCGGATTTATATAAGCAGCGCCTGTTGAGGTTAAATGATAAACGCGTTACCAAAGAAGGGGTAATCGTCATCAAGGCTCAACAGCAACGGAGTCAGAAAAAAAACAGAGACATTGCATTAGACCGACTAAAAGATCTCGTAAAGAGCGTTTTATTTACACAAAAAAAGCGGAAACCTACGAAACCGACTATACGTTCTCAGATCAAACGCCTCGATAGCAAATCCAAACGAGGTCAAATTAAAGCTTTAAGAGGAAAAATCGAGCTTACAAATTGAAGCATTGTTCCAATCCAAAGACTTTTTGTCATTTTAGATATGTTCATTCTTCAACTTTCATTGAAAATTTTTAGTAAAAAACATAAATAGGAATCTTAAACTATTTGCGCGGTTAACACGATGTTCAAGCGGACATCGCCAAGTAGTGCCTGAGTTACATGTTTGGATATTCAGCGGCGCCGGTTAGCAGCCAGCCGTTAAAGGATTCTAATAAAATCAGGATCCAATTCACCACAAAATTGAGATAAAATGAATACATTTCTATCGGATCCGGAGACATCAGTTTGAAAATGTAGAAAAACTGAATATTGAGGTCTGATGTGATTTATCTGAACACTCGTTGCAAATCAAAAAAGCCACTGTCAGCAGTGGCTTTTTATATTGATGCTGTTAGTTATCTACAAATTCGGCAACTTACCGTAGGACCAGATGAAATTCAGGCTCAATATTTCACCAACCACTTTTGATTTTTCAAATAATCCCAATGTTTTTCTAATGACGGCAGTGTGTAGTGTGACATGGTTCGCCTTTCCAATGATCCGCCCAAAAGGGAAATTAATAAAAGCGCATCTTGGCGGCGACAATATCAGCGCTTGCTCATAAAATGGCGTTAACAGCGCAGTGGGAATTTGGGCCACCTCAATCTGGGATGCGATCATACAAGCGGTTTCCGCTGTCCTGGCAGAACAGGGAATAATTAAAGCTCCGTGACATTCTGCCTTTAGTAACTTCTTTGTCACTTCCTTGACTGATTTTGCCAAAAGACCCGAATTGTTGTTTGCCCCGGAAAAACTGTATAGATATTCGTTGATTTTTCCGATCAAGCCCTCCTTTTGCAAGAGAATCAGGCGATCAATCGGAAGCACCACATTGAAATCTTCTTTTACTTCGCTGGTCTCCCAGTCAATTGGAAAGAATTTCAAATCCTCACGATTGAAATTAATATCAATTTCACGGTAAGAATAATTGTGATCACCCTCGTCCGCCGTAAAAGGCTTGTCATCTTTTAAATAGGCGCCACACACCGAAATCAATGCGATTTTACTCTCAATCAGCTTTTCTTTAAACGGTGTCCAATCTGTATTCTTTTGTCGTTCCTGAATGCGATATGATCGCGCCATTTGTTCGTACAACAGTTGCTTTCTTTCAGGTAAAAATGAAAAGTCGGTTTGTTTCATGAATGAAATTTAACAAATAATATTGAATTTCTCAATACATGAAAATATAAATGTGGGAGAAGCTTTCAAAAATTATCCTTTAATTTCCTGATTCTGATATCCGCCCATTCCCTTAATTCGTCTATACTTAAATGCTTATAGTCTTCATAAAGATAGGGTTCGCCGAAATTAAAGTTCACGTTCATAGAACGCACCCGCCAGTCGCCACGTGTTTTTGCCAGATAGAGTCCCCTAATTCCTATTGGTAGAATATCTGCTTTCGCATTTTTCGCCAGGTGAAAAGCCCCCCTTCGGAACCGATTCAACTTTCCCGTAACGGTGCGTTGTCCTTCCGGAAAAATCAGAATGGACGTTCCCCGATGCAGCGCTTCTCTGGCTCTGTCCATACTCTGAAATGTTTCTTTCAGACTACCCCTTGCCACCGGTATGTTTCCCCATCTCGTCGTCATTTTACCCCAAATAGGCCAGGAAAAATGATCCGCCAACTCAAGTACAGAAAAAAACAGAGGTATATAGCCGGGACAAATAAATGCATCCAATAAGGATTCGT
>JAHIOG010000506.1 GCA_018895675.1 bacterium | reverse complement strand
TTCAATCCGAACTCATTTACTTTGCTTGTGACATTCCGGGCCAGTTCAGCATTATTAAAATTGACTGCAAAGAATTCTTCCACACGCTTATTAATATCAGTAATGACGTTGGACTGCAACTTTGAAGACAATGATTCAACCGCACTGATAATTCCCGGAATAATCAAACTGAACGTAAAAGCAATAGCGCCCAAAATAAGCAGCATCGTTATCAGTATTGCCAAACCTCGATGAATTCCCCGGCTTTCCATAAAGTCAACCACCGGATTCAGTAATATAGCAAGCAACAGTGCAATCACAAACATGACAACAACAGATTTGACATAGGGAAAAATCACAATCAGCGCAGCGATCCCAAATATCGCTAAGAATACTCGCCAAAACAGCTTTAGTATCTGGCTGTACAGTTGATATGAATAATTATCCATTTGGATACCCTTATTTCTTTTTTAAAACGGCCATCTGCTCATTTGTGCGACGCAAGCGCTCACCGATTATTTTAGAGAGGGAAAATAAAATTTTATTGCCAAGTTTCGATTTCCGGTATAGTAAATCCAGAAAATCAGGGCGAAAAAATCCCAAAATATCACAATGATCGTCAGCAATTGCCGACGCTGACCGGGGCGCCTCGTCCAGCAGAGCCAGATCACCAAAAAAAGCACCGTCTTTCAGCACCGCCAGCGTGGTGGCATTTTCCGCATCATCTTCTTCGACAATACTGACAGAACCATTAATAATGATATACATCCCCAAACCGGGGTCACCCATGCGAAAAATAGGTTCACCTTTTTTATACTCCCGCCGGTGAATAATTTTTTCTATTTCGTTCAATTCTCTTGGATTCAGTTCCGAAAAAATTGGAACATTTTTAAGGGCTTTAAAAATATCGTCGGTAGTCTTGTTTTTTCTGGAACCGACTACTTCCCATATTGGATTTTTCATAGCTTCTCTCTCACTTTTTCTTAAAACATAACAACTGATGAACAAATATACAATTCTTTTTGTACAAATGAATAAAAATATTGGAGAGAAAATTTATAATCTTGAAATTACACATGTCATTAGCTATTTTGATAAACAGTATGAAACTTATAAAATTGTACCAATACATAGTCATTGTTTTCCTTTCAATATTACTTCCGTTTCCTTCGAAAGCTCAGGAAGACCTCGATAAAAAAATCACTTATAAATCCGAAGAACTACAGAAAATCCGCGATGAGCTCGCTACTCAAAAGATCCAGCTGGAAAAGGCGAAAAATAAAGAAAAATCACTATTATCAAAATTAGAAGAAACCGAAAAAGATATCAGTCTGACAAGTAAATTAGTAAAGCAATTAAAACGTGAACAATCTCTAAAAGAACAGCAGATTGAACAGACTAAATCATCCATTGATCGTTTATCCGGCAATCTGAAAAGCCTTAAAGAGAATTTCGCCCGGCGCATAATTCACATTTATAAACAGGGAGATTACAACGATTGGGAATTAATCCTTACTTCACAATCGGTTAACCAGGCGATATACCGCTATAAATATCTTAGGACGATCTCCGATATCGATAAAAAATCCGCTACAAACATCCGTCTTAACATCAGCGCTATTAATAATAAAAAAATGCAGCTAATTACTGAATTAAAAGACCAGGAAAAAATTATTGATGAAAAAAAAGAACGGCAGCATGCACTTTCGAAACAAAAACAACAGCGCGATAGACAATTAAAGATTGCCAAAAAAGATAAGAACAGCCTTAATGCCCAGATTAAATCAAAAGAACAAGCCGCGGCAAAATTATTAAATCTAATTTCAGACCTTGAAAAAGAACGGGAGAACCGACGGCAGGAGTTGGAACGACAACGTCAACATGCCGGTATACGCGCTGAGAACCCATTCCTTGACAGCAGAGGAAAATTAGGATGGCCCGTTGCGGGACAGGTAGTTTCAAAATTTGGAATGCAAAAACATCCGATATTAAAAACGATTACAGAAAATTCAGGAATTGATATCAAAGTTCACAAAGGCACTCCCGTACGCGCGGTGTTAGATGGAGTCGTTACAACAATTACATACATCCGTGGATTTGGTAACACAATAATTATTGATCACGGATCGGGATTTTACACTGTGTATTCCCATGTCGAAAATGTGATTGTATTTGAAAAAGAATATATAACGCGCAATACAATTATTGCGGAAGTCGGTGATTCCGGGTCTCTCAGTGGAGCATTACTCCATTTTGAAATCTGGAGCAATCAGACAAAGTTGAACCCTGAAGAATGGCTGGCAGGACGATCATGACCTTATTTTCTCTCATCAATCAGGAAAAAAACCTGACGCTTTTACAAAAGATCATCAGAAACAAACGAGTTGGCAACGCTTATTTGTTTTATGGACCTGAAGGCAGTGGTATGGAAGGTTTTGCAATGGAATTCGCGGCAATGCTGAACTGCCATTCCGAAACCGATTACCCCTGTGGCAATTGCAGCTCCTGCCGTAAGATGCGCTGCCTTGAACACGGCAACCTTGAGCTGGTCTTCCCTATTCCCAGACGAAAGGATAGCTCTGCCGATTCTGATCCGTTCAAAGGATTCACATCGTCGGACATGGAGGAAATCCAGGAAATCATCCATAATAAAGCCCTGAATCCTTATGAAAAAATCCGCATTACCAATGCAAAACATATACCTATCAACTTTATCCGGGAGACAAAGCGCAAAACCTATCTTCGCCCCCAGGAGCTTGGCTGGAAAGTAGTGATTATTTTTGATGCTCATCTCATGACGGAACCGGCGGCAAATGCCCTTTTGAAAATCCTGGAAGAACCACCGAAAGAATCGACATTTATATTAACAAGCTCAAATATGAATGCCATCTTACCTACTATCATTTCTCGCTGTCAACCGATTTACTTTCCAACCCTTGCCCCAACTGTGTTAAAGGATTTTCTACTTACCAAAAATATACCGGAAAACAGTATTAATCTTATCATGCGTTTATCCGGAGGCAACGTGAACCAGGCATTGCGCCTTGCCGAATCGGATCTTCAGAAAATCAATGATACAACCCTTGATATTTTGAGAGCAATAGCAGTGTGGAATATTGAGAAGGTCTATAAATACGTTGAGAAACTAACATCTCTTTACCGCGAAGACAGCGCTCAGTTCAATCAGATCCTGTTATCGGTGGCATTCTGGTTCCGGGACGCCATTGTCTTAAAAGAAAATTCAGACGAGTCTGAATTAATCCATAGTGAACTGGCTACTGAGATTAAAAAATTCGCTAATGCTTTCCCCAATTTTGATCCCTATTCTGCATCTTCTTCCGTCGAGAATTGTATTGATTTCATAAGCCGCAATGTCTATATTAACCTCGCTTTATTGAATATGTTCTTTAATCTGTATCACGCATTAAATACCGGAAAGAATCCGCTATGACCGATATATATGATGATAAATTAGTTAAAATAAAATTCCAGGGATGCCGGCGGGAACTATTCCGAAACCCCATGGAATTTCCTATCAAATCAGACGATATGGTAATTGTCGATGCCGAACGTGGCGAGGATATTGGCAAGGCTGTCCTCTTTAACAAAGAAAAACGATCCGGCGAAGAAGATCAGGAACAGTTGACCGTCCTGCGTAAGGCAACGCCTGAAGAAATTAAAAAAGATAATGAAAACCGCCTGCGCCAAAAAATCGCATTACAATTCTGTCGGCAGCGTATCGAAGAACTGAATCTCCCGATGAAACTGATCGACGTTGAGTACCGATTGGATCGGAAAAAAATCATCTTCTACTTCATAGCTGATGACCGTATTGATTTCCGTGAATTAGTCAAAATACTTGCCGCCGAATATAAAACACGTATCGAAATGCGGCAGATCAGCTCACGTGAAGAGACTCGCCGATCCAGTGGGATTGGTACTTGTGGAAAACCGATTTGCTGCTATCAATTTATTGATGATTTTGAGCCAATCAGTACACAGCTGGTCAAAGAACAGAATTTACCGATGAATCCGTCTAAAATATCCGGCTTATGCGGAAAGCTGAAATGCTGTCTTCGGTATGAACATGATTTATACGAGGAATTCCTTAATAAATACCCTGCATACGGAACTAAAGTAAAATATAGCAATCGAACCGGCACAATCGAAAAAATTGATATTTTTCAGAAAACGATCACGATCAAATTCGACAGTGACGAGATTGAAGAATTCCCTCTGAAAGAGTTTGACGACAACTACAAAATCCTTAATTGATTCATAACCATTAGTTATGGGCAGAGCAAAAAGAAGGTAATATGAAACTTTTCACAATAGATAATGAAGGAAAATTTATTCAATTTACAGAACAAGACTTTAAAGAAAAAAATAAAGAATTTGATTTGGAAATTCTTCTTGAAAACAATCCCGAATACTTTTTTGAAAACACAAAAATATTACT
>JAHIOG010000505.1 GCA_018895675.1 bacterium | reverse complement strand
TTCTCAGCTAAGATAATTTGTTTTATCAAGCTATCAACAAACTTATCATCGCCTATTTGGTTTAACTTTTGAGCTACAAGAACATCATCCCGCAATAATTGAAAAGTTACTTCTTTTATTATTGTCGGAGCCGGCGACCCGGGCGTTGGGTCAAATTGTAAAGCATAGTTCCGCACAGTACCTGAAGTTATGTAGTCCTTAAATTCAAAATGGATGCTCCCACCATTTGACTTGTCGGCATTTATTTCAAAAATGTATCGCACATCGCATAAACCAAAAATCTCAAAATTATATTTTTCTTGAATTAAATTTTCTGTAATATCTATAGTGAAATCTGCCGGGCCTGGATCTCCAGTTTCATTGTCGCCAATAGAATCTGAGCCACTACCAGAAGACGGTATATCACGCTTCCAGCTATTTGTAAAAGGATTATATCCAGTCTCTCTGCCCATTGAATCTTTAACGATCATAAAAACATTTTCGGTTATACTAAACGCACCACTTGGGTCATACGAACCAAGACTTGCATTTAAACCACTCATGTCTGCCGCAAACAAACCTGTATTACTTAAAAGCAAGCAATTCAATAATATCCATTTCATATCATTACCTCATTTTTACTGTACATATTTAAATCTTCTTATCCCCACTAACGGTCTTGCGCCCTTTGGGTCATACAAAACCACCTCTGGGTTGGAAATACCAGGATCTGAAACAATAAATTTATCTTCACATATTCCTATTGCCAGAATAAAATGTATTGATTTGGAAATTTTCAATATTACTGGAAGACCTTCATTTATATCCTCTGTTGTAGTTTTAATCAAATCATCTCTTACAATTTTTGGGGTATCCATTCTTTCCTTAAACCTAATGTTATTTCCATATTCCTTAACGCATTTAAAATTTACTCCGCCTTTATCAGTATAACATCCGGCTTTTTCTTTTAAAAAAGTATTTAAATTTTTAGGAGTTGTAGAAGATATCGGCAGATTATACGCATCCCTATAGTAGTTAATCACCGTTGCTAATGCGCTTAAGCCACAGCCTTTGGCTCTTATGTTGAATTCATATTTCGTGTATGGCGTATTATTAAATATCGGATCATCACAACTATATACAGGCCTATTCTTCATGCCAGCCGGAGAGGTTGAACAAATATTATCATAATGCTCACTTTTCCACTCATCATCAAACTGCTTAAAATCATCATTCTTTAATTTCCCGCAACAAGTGAATGTAACAGAACTTGCGGAAGCCTCACAGCTGTTACATGTAGCTGTTACGCCATATTCAGCGGGGATATTACCAAGCGTTAATTGTGTGCTCGCAAGACCGTTTTGATTAGTTGCTTCACTTGATTTTGAAAGTTCTTGCCCTTCCGCTCCGGCGGGGAATGTTGATATTGTGAAATTTATTCCTATATCTGATGCGGGATTTGTGGTTCCGAAAATATTAACAAGGCTTGTCATAGGTTCGCTGTAAGTATTTACCGCTATTATCTGCTCATTTCCCGTAAATATGCTAATTGAATATTTTTCAACTGGCAAGGTTACTCCCTTAGGTGAGTTTGATAATTCACTTATGTTTTCCGCTTCATCCTCGGTTTTTATCGCAAAGTAATAAGTCGTTCCCATATTCAATTCGGTAACAGTGAATGTTTCACTGCTTCCCGCAATCAGAGGGGCGGGAACGCCCTCAACTTGTATCGCATTATTAAAACCAATGTCCGATAATATTTCTCCCGCTGTAGTGTAACGGATATCATAACTGCTCGCCGTTCCTTCATTCCCGTCATCGCCGGGAGCTGTCCATTCAAGCATTATTGAATAGCTGGAAACAGCTATGACCGTTAAGTCCGAGACCGCTTCGGGCGCGGATGCGTCGCTTGAAGGCAGTGTCACAGCCGAGGCGCAGTTGGATTCGTTCGAATTTCCGGCTTCGTCGAATGTCCTGATTAGAAAATAATATGTGGTGTCCGGTTCAAGCGCGCTCACTGTGAACATTTCGTGATGTTCGGCGCCCTGCGGCTCAGGTTCGTTTTCGGCTTGCGTCGCAATTTCAAAATCCAAATCTGTCATTATTTCTCCCGCCGTTGTATACCTTATATCATAGTTGTAAGCTGTTCCTTCATCCAGGTCATCGCCCGTTGCCGTCCATTCAAGCGTTACTGAATCGGTCGTTACATAGCTTGCGGCTAAATCGGTTATTTCGCCGGGCGGCATAAAATCCAATTCTTCCACGGGCAGGTATCTCGCTATATAGAAATCGCCGTAATAGGTGCTCTCGCCCACCGCGTAGATTCTGTTTTCTTGGTCTATCAATATCTGACCGGCAAATGTCCATTGTTCTTCCGTCATTTCCCATGCTTGGCTTCCGTCTTCGCTTTTA
>JAHIOG010000052.1 GCA_018895675.1 bacterium | reverse complement strand
TAAGCAGAGAGTCGCGCGTTCGAGTCGCGCACGGCCCACTTTAAGGCGCTGTTTTTACTTACGTCCCCATCGTCTAGCCTGGTCCAGGACACCGGCCTTTCACGCCGGCAACAGGGGTTCAAATCCCCTTGGGGACGCCAGAAAAACAATAGGTTAGCATATAAAAGCCCCGGATTGGTTGCAATTCGGGGCTTTTTTGTGGACTAATTATTACAGGACACAGATTTTCACAGATAAATTATTTATATTCCTGACAGCCCGTGTTGATCTGTGTCCAAAATTGTTATTGTTTCATCGCTTGCGCTATCTTTTTCCCTAACAAAACACATGCCTCAATACCCAACACTATACCCAACATCCAGCCCATATTTTGATGAAAATCGAGTCATGTTGACATAAAAAATCGGCTCTCAATTTAAAAACCGGTTGTGATTGTATTTTCTATCCCTGGCATGGTGTTTGTTGGCAAACTCTCTAATATTGCACCATCCTATCGACCACGCTCAAGGCTGACGCAGTTCCTGCACTGCTTTTGTTTACAACACAGGCTAATCGAACCAACTCAAGCCCGCTTGCGGGCAAAATGCCCCTGATTATATAATCCGAATTATCGGATGGACGTAGTTATAGAAGGCAAGATTTTTGTCGGGGCTGAAATTTGTTGTTATAGACTATTGATTATAATGAACCCCCAAGTCTGTCCGATAATTAAGTTTGGATTATGTAAGAAGAAGAGCACAGATTATGACATGCGGGTCAATCGCTCGGTCTAAAAGCCCAAAAAGAGTCGGTGGGAGAAATCGAATTAATGACTATGCCTTAGCTTGTCTAAAAGTATAAAAGGCCAAATACAGGCATCTGAGGGCTTCTGGAAGGCATTTGTGGAAGATAATTGAGAAGTAATAATAGAGTAGTATAATGTAGTAAAGTATATCGTCTAATTTCAACAAAGCATCCTATCAGTAGTTCATTGAACGAGTTCCTAACTACTTCAATTATAAATGGAGTCCTGCTTTATCGAGATTTTCCTTATCGCATTTGACAGGTGGTAAGGGGAGAATGATGGGATAAGCTGATGATTAGACTATACTATTATGCTATGCTACCAAGAAATTTACCCTTTAAATAATAGCCGGATGATGCTTGCCTGGTTTGAGCACAGCAGAGGGTAGGGAAGTGTGAGGAAGAATTTCCGTACATACGGAAACCTCGGAAGGATTATAGATTGGAAGTGAAGTGGGGTGGAAAATGATGTTAAGGTTTTGACGTAAAAAAAATGGCTGGTAGGAGCCAAGTCCGATGCGGACACGCACGCAGGATGATGGTGTGGGGAGCGGAGAGAAAAACTCACCCGATTAGCTCTGCCGATGTTCAAATGAAATTAAATTACAGTTCTTTTAGGTTATCTTTTTTCTTTTTAGAAGCTCTTGAAATCAAATAGTATATTCCATACACAATTAATCCGATTAACCCTGCAAGGATACCTTTTGCGCCAACCTCAAGAAGTCTATCTATCATAGTTAGTCCTAATCGTTAATATTTAGTGGGATTATTGCCTTAGCTGGTCTATTAAGTTTTGTTTTATAAGCTTCAACCAATGTTTTACAGAGATTAATTGCATCTTTCATTGGAATTCCGAAAAATATAATTCTGTCTTCTTTAGATGATAAATATGGAAAAATTATAGGTTTATTTTGATATATCCCCCTATATGGAAGAGGGATAGATTCTGAAACTAGTGAAAAATCTTTTAAACAATTAGGGCAAGTAGTCTTGACCCCGCTCCAAAAGTGTTCATTTAATATTTCACAAAACCGCTCGCTATCTGATCTTTGAAAAACAATTCGTTTTAATCCTGACCTTGGGTCAGTGACTTGCAATATTCCGAAATAGTCATTAGCGTAAGTCGCAGTAGACGATATTATTATTACTAAAAATGGAATTACGACACATCTACTTTTTCGGAGGGTTTTCATTTCCATACTATCCTCTCTTACGATTTAAATTATTGGATCAGATCATTTAACTATTTATATATAGTTTCTGACTTTACCACAGATACTCTTGCCAATATCCCGAACATATCAATTGGTATCAAAAGATTGTGATGTTTTCATGACATCTTAAATTTCAGGTGGACACGGTTCTTTCTAAATATAACATTAAAAACACCGCCCTGACCGTCCATACCGTCCCACCAAGGAAAAAACAAGTAAGATTTA
>JAHIOG010000504.1 GCA_018895675.1 bacterium | reverse complement strand
CCAGCCTTTATAAATCGACAAGAGACTTATGATTTTAAATGAAATTTTGGTGGGATAAATCGCTAATATTTTATAAATAGATTTTAAAACTTCAACAACTCGGCAGGTTTTACTTTTAATACTTTGGCAAGTCTTATATATCAATCTTAAATTAGATGAATCGACAAAAAAACACTTGATTTTTTCTTTTTTTGGGTGTATAAAATATCTGACAATTGGCGGTGGTACGTTTCGAAGGGGGAACTGCCACGTTAAAATAATTAAAACCTTCGCTCACAAGGCGAGGGTTTTTGTTTTAGGAGGGAATTTTTATGAAGTGGCTATTTACCTGGGGCGGCAAGTGTTTCGACTATAGAGAAGGGGACGATCTTTGGACTTACGACGGTCGCCATGTGGGGCGATTTTACGGCGACGAAGTTTATGGTCGCGACGGAAGGTATTTAGGCGAGATTATGAATGAAAATAGACTTATAACGAATAAAGGTAAAAAGTCGTGGAAACAAGGAAATTTTACGCCCTATTGCAAACGAGTAGGATGCGTTAAATACGTTGATTACGTGGGGAATGTAATGTATGCTGGTTATGAGGATTTCCCAGATATTTAGAAGATAAAACAGTGGAGGATTAAGCATGAGGATTTGGAGATATTTGTAAAGACAAGAACAAATAAAATAAATAGTAGCACTCATCTCACGGGTATGATTAACAAACTCCCGGGAAAGTGGAAACACTTATTTAAGATGATACAAAAAACTAAGGCCAGTAAAGCGTTAGATCCAAAATTTTTGCCAGATATACCATTGGTAGCAGATAACGAGAAAGATGCAGCATTTGGACACGATAGCATTGCAGACAATCTCAGCAAGATTATTCAAACATGCCCTTCGCCATTTACTATTGGTCTATTTGGGAAATGGGGCACCGGCAAGACCACGGTAATAAACTTACTTATCAACAAACTCAAATCATCGGCTAAACCAATAGCCGTTGCGAAAGTGGATGCTTGGAAGTATGAAGAAGACTCGCTTCGTCGACAGTTATTAATTACACTTGATAATGAGCTCGGACTGGATTTGCAGTACAAAGATAAACTGAACCAAACGTTAACTGAGACAGATCCGGCAAAAGGACGAATCACTTTTGATTGGGGATTGCTTAGAGGCGTTGCTACTGTAATTTCAATTGCGCTTATAATTGTCGGGTTTCTCTTTCAGTACCTACCCAGAAATATTGCTCCTTACATAAGCAAGATAGCCCCAGCAGTATCCAGTTTTCTTGTCAGTTCAGGATTTCTTCTATTTGTCCTTCAGGTATTTTTTGGATTAGTTAAAAGGGCGGGAATAACTATTACTGAGCACAGAACAGATTCAGCAGAAGGTTTTGAAAGAAAATTTAAAGAGGAAGTTTTAAATCATTCTAAGTTAAAGGGAAAGCGGTTGCTTATTATTATTGATAACTTGGATCGGTGCAGTCATACCAAAGCAGTAGAGTTGCTATCGACGATAAAGACATTTCTTGCGAAAGATGAAACTGTGCAGTCAGATTGTTTGTTTATGATTGCGTGCGACGATGAGGCAATCAAGCAGCATATTAAAAGCGTTTATCTTAGAGAGAACGAAGTGGAGTTATCGAGTGCGTTTGATGTCGATGAGTTTCTAAGAAAATTCTTCAATGCTTTTGTCAGAATTCCTACTTTTATTGATACAGAGCTACAGAGTTATACCGAAAAGCTTTTAAAAGAAACGAATGTTCCAGAGTTCGATTCCAATGATCTCGCATATGTTATCACCAGCTCTTTTCGAGAAAATCCACGGCAAATCAAGCAGTTTATTAACACCTTACTTGCGCATTTCCTTCTAGCAAAGGAAAGAGAAGACAGCGCGTCGCCACTCATAGTGCCAAAAGGTACCATAACTCAAAATGTAGCCTTTTTGGCGAAATTACTTATCATCCGGCAGCGTTTTCCGCAGATGTACGAGAAAATTGAGGAACAACATCTTACTATTGATGAACTGGAAGGGTCGAATTTGACGAATGAAAAGGGACTACGGGATTTCCTTCGCGCAACACCAACCATTACGGCTAAAGATATCAGGCCATTTATTCATTTAAAGCAGTCAGCAGAAGAATTG
>JAHIOG010000503.1 GCA_018895675.1 bacterium | reverse complement strand
TCTTGGAACGGTAATTATTATTGGGGGATTATTCTGGATAATCGATCCGTCACAATATCCGGACCCGGTCTTTCATCTTTTCTCCGGAGGATTATTACTCGGCGCATTTTTTATGGCAACAGATATGGTGACTTCGCCGGTTACACCAAAAGGCGCCTGGATATTTGGATTCGGCGCCGGAGTGGTGCTGGTTGTAATTCGATTGTTTGGCGGTCTTCCGGAAGGCGTTATGTATTCAATTTTATTTATGAATGGTTTTGTACCACTGATTAATCGATATACCAGACCAAAATTTTTTGGGGAGATTAAAAAATGACGAAATCCTATAAACTTATTTCAGTTCTGACAATGACGGCAATTCTGTCGGGTCTGTTATTATCCTTCTTGAATCTTCATACCAAACCGTTGATTGAAGCTCATCAGAATAATGTTCTAAATAGTGCGCTCAGCAGTGTTTTGCCAAACAGTGTCAAAACTGAAGAAAAAATAATTGAGAATCAGCAATTCTATTTTGGTTACAATAAACAGGGCTCAGTAAATGGAATTGCGTTTCTTGCCGAGGGCAACGGGTTTCAGAGCAAATTACGCATTCTGGTAGGTATGGATGAGACATTGACCAAAATTGTAAAAATAAAAATCCTGGAACAGAAGGAAACGCCGGGATTAGGGACGAAAATTGAAACAGATCCCAATAGCAAATCGGACCCTGAATGGTTTCCAAATCAATTCGATAACCTTAACGTACGGCAATCCATCAGCTATGTTAAAAATCAGGAAGCGGACAATAGCAATGGAGAGATCATGGCGATTACAGGAGCCACAATTTCATCAATAGCGGTTGTTGATATTATTAATGCAACATTGAATAAAAACCGCGAGATCATCCGGAGGAATACGGATTTGGCTGCAGTATCCTGTCCGGCTGTGGCTGGTGTGCCGGAAGACGAGATCATTCCAAATCTGATAGCGGAAGATACCGAAATTATAGTAATTGAAGGGAAATCGTACTACATCAACCGGGACAATTCAGGTAAAGTAACCGGAGTCGCATTTACTGCAAGTGGCGTGGGATTTCAGAGTCGAATAAAAGTTTTGGTGTGCATGAATCCGGATTTTTCAGAGATTCAAAGTCTGAGAATCCTCGAACAGAATGAAACACCGGGATGTGGTACTCGAATCATAAAAGATATTAAAAATGAGACGGATCAGGAATGGTTCATAAAGCAATTTAATGGTCTGAAAGTTACGCAGCCTGTTACCTGTGTTGAAAAATCACCGAAGAAATCTAATGGCGAAGTGCAGGCAATATCCGGAGCAACTGTTTCATCAGAAACCATCGTTGATATCTTGAATAATTCTATACAAAACTACCGTGATAGTTACTTGCTCAAGTTTCGCAGGGGAAAATATATTTTTGATAATTGATTGTAACAAGTATTAACCACCCCTTTTTCAACCGGTAGCTACCAGAAAGGGAAAGTGATTTAAAAAGATGTTTTTTGATTCTGTAAATGTATTAACCACCCCTTTTTCCCCTCCTTGCTAAGGAGGGGATTGAGGGGAGGTAGTATAGAAAGTAAAAACTAATGACTAAAGTTTTTAATAGAAAAAAAGAATCAACCTGTCTGCCGATAGGCAGGAAAGAAGAAAAGCACTAAGAAGAAATATGCCGGAAGCTGAAATTATATTATGGTCTAAACTCAAAGGGAAACAAATTTATGGCTATAAATTTCGCAGGCAGTATAGTGTTGGCTCTTATATAGTTGATTTCTATTGTCCAAAATTAAAATTGGCTATCGAAGTGGATGGCATGAGTCATTTGCAACAGGGATCGGAAACACGCGACAATGAAAGACAAAAGTATATAGAGACTTATGGTATTCAGTTTCTGAGGTACATAAATACGGATATTCATGAGAATCTTGAAGGAGTCATTGAACAAATAGGCGAGACTATTCATGAGTTAGAAGGGAAAAGGAATATTTTAAATTCCCCCTTAGAAAAGGGGGAATAAAAGGGGGATGTCCTGTTGAATTTTAAAGATTTATTTATATGCAAAACTTAAGTTTCTTAAAACAAAAGGCAAACTAATATGGCAAAGAAAATTACATTATCCAGAGAGTTTTTAAAGGGCTTATGGGACGAAAATCCGGTTTTACGGATGCTGTTAGGACTTTGTCCCGCACTGGCAGTCACAAATTCTGGAATCAATGGATTATCCATGGGACTCGCGGTGATTTTTACGCTGGTGATGTCCAGTGCAATTATTTCCCTTGCCCGAAATATTATTCCTAATGAAGTCCGTATTCCTACATTCATTATTGTAATCGCAACGTTTGTGACAATTGCAGATAAAATGCTGGCAGCCTATTTCCCCGATATTAGTAAAGCCTTAGGCCCTTTTGTACCGCTGATTGTTGTTAATTGTATTATTCTGGGAAGGCAGGAGGCCTTTTCATCGAAAAACAGTGTCGGTCGAGCCGTTATTGACGCATTTGGTATGAGTATCGGATTTACTATTACTCTGACGATCCTTGGTTCCTTTCGAGAATTGTTTGGTGTGGGGACGATTTTTGCCGTGCAGATTATGCCGGATAGTTTCGAACCTTTGATGGTTATGGTATTGCAGCCGGGAGCATTTTTAACACTTGGATTGATGATCGGGATTGGCAACTGGCTGAATGCCAGGAGGGCGAAATAATGGTAAATATATTCATAATATTTCTTTCCGCTGTTATTGTTAATAATTATGTGTTGGTCAATTTTCTTGGCATCTGCCCGTTTATAGGAGTATCTAAAAAAATTAGTCCGGCGGTAAGCATGGGAATGGCTACGACTTTTGTTATGACATTGACGTCAGCGGTATCGTGGTTAATAAATAAATATATTCTTGAAGGATTGAATTTACAGTTTTTACAAACGGTATCTTTTATTCTTGTAATTGCATCGCTTGTTCAGTTAGTTGAAATGTTCGTTAAAAAGATCAGTAAACCGCTATATGATGCTCTGGGAATATTTTTGCCTTTAATTACAACAAACTGTGCTATTTTAGGTGTTGCGCTGTTCCTGGTTTTAAAAGAATATAATTTTATTGAAAGTATTATTTTTGGATTTAGCGCAGGCGTCGGCTTTACTCTCGCTATTGTAATAATGGCCGGAATCCGGGAAGAACTGGAATTGGCGGATGTTCCTGAATATTTTAAAGGTGCGGCAATTACGATGATCGTAGCCGGCTGTCTCGCTTTGGCATTCATGGGTTTTTCGGGATTGATATAAAAGGAGTATCGGAATGAATTATACATCCCTTGTATATGCGGTTTTAAGTATGGGCGTAATTGGTCTGTTTTTCTCTATATTAATTACTTTAGCCAATAAAAAATTGTATGTTGAGGAGGACCCTCATATAGAACTGATCATTGATTTATTACCGGGAGCAAATTGCGGGAGTTGTGGATATGCGGGTTGTGCTAATTTTGCTGAGAATCTCGCCGGCGCTAAATCTCAGCTGAACGACTGTCCTGTCTGTGGTGCGGAAGCGGCAGAAAAAATAGCTCAAATACTTGGAGTGGATGTTGAAACAGGTGAAAGAAAAGTCGCGATCGTGATGTGTCAGGGTGGCGACGGCGTCGTTAAGAAAAAAGCGGATTATGAGGGTATTCAATCCTGTATCGGCGCAACTTTCGTGAGTGGTGGTGAACGAGCCTGTAGTTACGGCTGTATTGGTTATGATGATTGCGTTACAGTATGTCCTTTTGACGCCATTCATATGAATGATAAGGGTATTCCCGTTGTGGATCGAGTAAAATGTACAGGATGTGGAAATTGTGTCGAAGCCTGTCCCCGAAATGTTATCGAGATGCATCCAATAAGCCATCATGTTTTTGTTCTTTGTTATAATAAAGATTCCGGGAAAAACTCCAGAGCGGTTTGTAGCGCTGCTTGTATCGCCTGTAAAATCTGTGAAAAGGCGGTTGACGGCGTCGGTTTTACAGTTGAAAATAATTTGGCAATCGTTGATCACGATAGATACACTAAAGAACTTGTATTACCGACAGAAAAATGTCCAACGAAATGCATCGTAATTGTTGGAGAGGCGGACGAGGCATAATTGGATCAGGATTTTGAAATCGGTGAAGTAGTCGAAATTAAAGGTGATAGAGCCGGCATTGAACTAGCGGAGAGCGACAATTGCCACAGCTGTGGCGCCCGCATGATCTGCCGACCCGGCGATTCGGGTAAACGAATGTTATACCTTAAAAATACGCTTAATACACAGATCGGAGACCGGATACTGATTGAACAATCAGATAAAAACCAACTAAAGCTGGCATTTATGCAATACGGGTTACCGCTATTGAGTTTCCTATTCGCTGTTATTGTTGCCAATTACCTGATTTCCGATTCTTTTCTTGGCATTCCATCTGATATTCTTCAGTTCGGCATTGGATTAGCTGTTCTTGCAATTGCCGGATTAATATCCCGCTATTGGGCTAAAAGAAAAGCCGCCGGTGGTTTCTCAGTCTTTTCAATGAAAGAAATCTGTAAATAAGCGATATATTTTATAAATACATAAAAGATATTTAAGATGTAGTATTATGAAAAAACATCATGTTATTCAATCACTGATTTTCATTTTACTCCTGATTCTTGTTCTTTTTTCCGTCTGCTCTCCGAAGTCGAAGTTGCAATCCTATCAGGTAACCCGGTTTGCAATGGGCACAGTGATTGAAATTACTGTGCTGGACGACTCTGAAAAACATGCTTATGAATCGATAGATGCCGCTTTTGAAGAGATTAGCCGCATTGGATCGTTGTTCTATGAAGGCAATCCGGAAAGTCCGCTGTATGAGTTTAGCCACAGGACTTCGAATAATGTGCGGATGCCGAATGAAGTTCTTCGGTTAATACAGAGAGGCTTGAAAATTTCAGAATTGACAGACGGTTGTTTCGATATGACGGTTGGGATTATTTTACCACTGTATAATTTTAAGACTGAATCACCAGCGCCACCGGCATTAGAGGAAATAGATGCATTACTTCCTTATGTTGATTACCGGTCATTAAACGTGGATTTGGAGTGTGGAGTATTAATATCAGCCTCTCCCAAAACGATGTTGACGACAGGCGGAATTGCAAAAGGATATGGAGTTGACAGAGCGATTGCAATTCTAAAAGACAAAGGCGTAAAAGGTGCGTTAGTGAATGCCGGCGGCGATCTCAGGGCGCTTCCAAGGGGCGATGGTAAGAAATGGAGAGTTGGTATCCAGGATCCCAGGGATTTGGAAAAAATGCTTAAAATTATTGAAGTTGACAGCGGTGCCGTTATTACTTCAGGTGATTACCAGAAATACTTTTTTTATAATGGCAAACGCTATCACCATCTTATCAATCCAAAAACAGGTTTACCGGCTGACTCCTGTCAGTCTGTGACAATTCTGGCGCCTACCGCAGAAATGGCAGATGCATTAGCGACCGGTATTTTTGTTGCGGGTGTATCTAAAGGGCTTGAGATTTTAAATTCCTTACCCGATTGTGACGGGCTGATCGTTCGTTATGATGGGAAGTTCTTTAGTACTGCTGATTTTTAAAGTTTATAATCGCTTACAATGGAAAAGCCGCCCACTCAACTGAATGGACGGCTTATTTATTTTAAAAAAGAGTAATACTCTAATATTCGATTTCTTTATACTTTGCTTTTGATTTTAACTTTTTAATATGGTTTTCGTAAGCTTCATTGCGTTTCTTGTTTTTCAATTTTGTTTCTATCTCGTTTTTTATCTCTTCAAAAGAACGCTCGTCTTTTTTTCGATCGATAACTTTAATTATATGATATCCATAAGTGGTTTCGACGATATCGCTTATTTCACCAACTGGTATGTTAAATGAAGCGTCTTCAAATGGTTTAACCATTTGTCCGCGGGTGATGTTTTCGTACAGCCCGCCTTTATTACTGGATCCGGGATCTTCGGAGTACTCATTTGCAAGCGCGGAAAAGTCTTCACCTTTTTTTGCGCGTACTAATAGCGAATCCATTTTTTTATATATCTGATTTTTCGTCGAATCGCTGACTCCCTGAGTTTTTAGTAAAATATGGCGGACAGATGCATACTTATCCTGGTTGTACATTTCCAGTAATTCTTCTTCGGTCACGGCAAGATCTTTCGCTAAGGATTTCTCGATGTATTTTTGTATGATTAATCCGTTTTTTGTATCATTACGAACCGTTTCATATTTAATTTCATTACTTTGTAACCAACCTTCAAATCGGTCTTTACCACCATTTCTGATGTAGCGTGCATCGATGAGACTATCAACTTCTTCTTCTGTAACCTCAATTTGGAAGCGTTCCGCGGTGTTAAGCAGTAATTTTATTTCGGTAAGTTGTTTGGCATGTTGTGAAACAATTGATTTTATTCGTGTTTCATCAAATGAGGATAATTGTCTGGCGCGGTTGCCAAAATTATTATGGATTGCATTAAAAACATCGCCAGTGGCGATATTGAAATGTTTGGTCTTAATGAGAGCATTATTCTTTACAGGGTCAAGATAGGGATTTTTTTGAGTAATTTCCTGAGCCAATAAAAAAGCAGGGGTGTCTTTTTCAAGAATTAAACTTGGTTCCTTTTTAGTACAGGAAGAAATAACTATTAATAATAGTGAAAGCAAAACTAAAAACTTTTTCATTGTAAACTCCTTATTAAACTATCTAAAATCAACGTAAGATAGAGAAAAATCGTCAAAATTCATAGCGATTTTCGAGATTTTGAATTGGAGTTTTTCATTTGACTATAATTTTAATTCCGGAATTCTTTTGGGAGTTTTAATAATAACAATTAATTTTAGCCCGGTATTTGACGCCCCCATAGCTCAGTTGGATAGAGCGCCGGCCTCCGGAGCCGGAAGCACAGGTTCGAGTCCTGTTGGGGGTACAAACCCTATTCCCCGTCGAGAAATACCCTTTTCATTTGTGCAATTAGTGTTTGGCATTACTGATAAGGGATTGTCAAAGCCTGTCAAAAGTAGTCTATTTTCACGACAGTAAAACAGAGCTATCCCCGTACGTATGACACTTGGGCATACCCCGTCGTTAATTAGCAAGCGCATATTGTTTCTGTGTTTCGTGTTTTGGAGTAGTCTTTTCAGACTTTTTTCTTGCTTGTTTATTTATCATTGATTCTGAATTGCAGAAATCCAATTGTAGTTTGTCCATGCTGAATCTTGCGTAAATCTCAGTCATTACAACCGAATGATGTCCTAACAGTTTACAGACATAATAAATGTCTCTTGTCTCGTAATATGTCTTTACGGCGAAAGTGTGTCTCAGGCAATGAAAAGACCGCTTTCCGCCATCTGGAAGGCGATATAGATTAAGGTCTTCAAGAATGTCCTTAAACAACCGTGAAATATGATTGTCTGTTAATTTCTGCTTTTTACTGAACTCATAATAGTAAGCGGTTTCCGCATCAACCGGAATTTGTCTTTCCTGACCGCCTTTGCTTTTGTAAATGTGAATAAAACCATTGTCAAAATAAGAAGTGTATAATTCTCTTAATCTCATGCCGGTATTCAGGTGCAATTTCACACGGGCAAATAATATGTCATTGCCCTTCATTGCATCGAAGATTGTTTTAAGCTCAGAATCAGAAAAGTAACGAGGCATTTTTGAATCAACTTTGAGCTGTTTGATCGTGAAGGGGAGACGTTCGATTTTTTCAAACTCCACCGCCCATCTAAGAAAAGCCCTGATAGACCTTAAACGGATATTCAGCGTAACCGGATTAGG
>JAHIOG010000502.1 GCA_018895675.1 bacterium | reverse complement strand
CAGACTGTTATTCGGGAACTCTATAGAGAGGTTGTAAAGGATAAGGTTATTATTAGCGAAGAGGAAATTAGGAATGCATATCCCTTATCAAATCAGCGCCTGATGTTACGGCAATTATTGTATGTATCGGAGGATAAAGCGTTTGAAGCATATCAACGTCTCCAAAAGGGAGAAAGGTTTGAATCACTGGCAAAGGAGTCAGCCGGATCAGATGTAGAATTAAGCTATATTCTCACACCGCGTGAATTCAAGTGGGGAGAAATTGATGAAAGATTAGAGTCCGTTGCTTATAATTTAGAAGCGATGGAGGTATCGTCTCCGATAAATATTGACCAAATTTACCACTTGCTTCAACTTGTGAATCGCAAAGAGAATCTTCTTTTAACTGAATTCTCCTTTCAGGAGCGTAGTGATTATATCGAGAAAACAATTCGCTTCCGGGAAGAGGCAAAACTTGCAGAAAGATATGCTAAGACAGTATTATCTGATAAACATTTGGAAGTGAATGGGCAGGTATTGCTGGAATTTACTGAAAGACTGCGATCCGCAAAATTTTATAATGATGAAACCGGGATATTGATGACTTCAATGCAGGCGGGAAGTGAAAGGAATATTAAAGATTTGTTAGATAAAAATTTGGTTTACTTTACCGGAGGCTTCTGGACATTGAGAGAGTTCCTTGACTATATAAAATTTATCCCACCCGGGAATAGACCAAATTTATCAAAACCGGCGCAATTAAAAGTCGACATTGCCTTAATAATTCGCGATGAATTTATGGCAAAGGAAGGCTATAAACGCGGCTTAGAAACTTGTCCGACAGTGAAGAAGGAATTACATCAAATTCGAGAAGAATTACTGGCAATCCAAATGCGCCATGCAATAACGGATACAGTAAAAATATTAGAAAATGAAATCAAGGAATATGTCCAGGATTGCACGGATATGAAAGATGAGAAATACAAAAAATTTGCATTGGAGAAGAAAAAACAAGAAACACTTGAACAATTTTTAAGCGGATTGAGAAAACAATATCCTGTTACAATTTATGATGATATTTTGCTTTCAATAAAAACAACAGATGAATTGGGGACGGGCAGATCATTAAATCTAAGAAGTGTCCGCCGTTTTTAAAGAAAAAATGCTCAGTTAAAAGAAAGGATTTCGGTTACAAATGAATTATCTGGATTGGTCAATTATTATATTTTATACGGCTGGATTGTTGTTCTTAAGTTACAGACTTGGGAAAACGCAGTTTAGTAAAAAAGATTATTATTTAGGAGGTAATCGAATTCATTGGTTGCCGGTTTCGATATCTACAATGGCCACTCAGTTAAGTACCAATTCCCTGTTAGGCGCGCCGGCATTTGTTGCGTTTTCACTGGGTGGTGGCTTGCTCTGGTTACAGTATGAGTTAGCTGTGCCACTGGCAATGATATTCATCATGATTTTCCTTGTTCCCTTTTTTAAAAAGACCGGTGTGATTTCAATTTATGAGTTTTTGGAACTCAGGCTCGGAGTGGGTAGCAGAACGCTTTTAAGTATCTTGTTTCAATTCATTGTGGCTTTTGGGACAGGTGTGACGATTTACGGTATTTCATTGGTTTTGCAGACTGTTTTAGGCATTCCATTCTGGACTGCTGTTTTATTGTTAGGAGTTGTGACAGTTATATATGATACGCTGGCAGGCATCAAAGGAGTTATTGTTTCAGATGTTATTCAGATGATAATACTTGTTATAGGAATATTTATTGTATCTTATTACGCGGTTAACTTAAGTGGCGGCATTATAAATGTTTTTAATACTTTTCCTGCTGATCGTTTGAAAGCATTAAATTTTACGGGTCATGGTTTGGGTGATAATGCAACATTTTCATTCTTGCCAATGCTTTTTGGCGGATTTTTCCTTTATGTTTCATACTATGGCTGTAACCAGACACAAGTTCAAAGGCAATTAGCTACTCGTAATATTAATGACACTAAAAAGTCCTTGTTCGCCAATGGCATACTCCGTTTCCCGGTTGTTTTAGGGTATATGTTCCTGGGAATAACAATAAGTGCGTATGCTATTACTCACAGCGATTTTTTAGGATTGTTACCAACCCGGGAAGTGCTAATAAATGGAGCTATCGAACACGTTCCTAACTATAATACGGCGGTTCCGGCTTTTGTTTTACATTACCTGCCGCATGGTATCATAGGACTGATCATTGTGGCTCTGTTTTCTGCAGCGATGTCCAGTCTTGATTCCACTTTAAATTCTCTAAGCGCAACCACGGTGCAGGATGTTATTGGTAAATTTTCTAAGAAGAAAAACAGAACAGCCCGGGAAGAACTTATTTTATCAAAATTAGTCACCCTGTTTTGGGGTATTGTGATCGTCACTTTTTCCTTTTTTGTCGGAGGTATTTCCGACTCGATAATCGTATCCATTAATAAAATCGGTTCATTGGCTAATGGTTCTATTCTGGGAGCATTTATACTTGCAATTTTTACCAGGAGAGCAAATGACAGAGGAACTGTAGTAGGCGTATTGTCCGGTTTCATAGTAAACCTTCTTTTATGGAAATTTGTACCTTCTGTCTCGTGGCTATGGTGGAATGTAATAGGATGTCTGATTACGGTTGGTACAGGTTATATAATCAGCCTGATTTTTAAGGTTAAAACAGTTAAAAATATTGATGGGTATATCTGGAACAAAACTACACGCAATGAGTATAGCTTTTCCCATCGACAGTGGCGCATTCGTTACATAATTCTGATTGGATATTTTCTGTTTATGTTGTTAATCATGTCATTGATTAAATAATTTTTGTAATAATTTACCCTGTGTAATAAGTATAGAAGAAGATAACAAGAAGATGAATAAACGAGCTATTACACGGGGTGAACCACTGAAGGACACAGAATATCACAGAAAAGATATAAAATGATTAAGTTACTATATGAAGATTTAACCTATAAAATAATCCAAATCCTTACTGACCTGTATGGCATTAAGAATGGACTATCAGCGTATAAACGATTAAAAATGATAATGCTGAAGTTTGAAAAGAATAGACCACATCAACTACAAACCCAGCTATCGCAACGTGATGCGATTTTAATTGTTTATGGAGATAGTGTTTTAAAGCCGGGGGAAGTACCATTAAAAGCGTTAAGTGAATTCTTAAGAGAAAATATTCAGGATTCAATAAATGCTCTTCACATCCTTCCATTTTACCCCCATTCATCAGACGACGGATTTTCTGTTATAGATTATTTAAAGGTTGATCCCAAGCTGGGAACATGGGAAAATATAGAGCGGCTTGGTAAGCGCTATAATTTGATGTTTGACGCGGTAGTGAATCATGTCTCTTCGCAAAGTGCATGGTTTCGGAAATTCAGAGAAAACGACCTGGTTTATAAAGATTATTTCATCACGGTTGATGAGAGAAAAGATGTTTCAAAAGTCGTAAGACCAAGAAGTTCACCGTTGTTTACCCGGTTTGAAACAGTTGCGGGTGAAAAATTTGTCTGGACCACTTTTAGTGAAGACCAAATAGATCTTAATTACAAAGATTACAATGTATTAATAACAGTTATTGAGATTTTATTATTTTATGTAAAACGAGGAGCAAAATTCATTCGACTCGATGCGATTGCATATTTATGGAAAGAATTCGGAACGTCATGTATCCACTTAGAGCAAACCCATAAGATCATTCAGCTTTTCAGGTTAATATTAGAATTAATAGCTCCGGATGTAATTTTAATTACGGAAACAAATGTTCCTCACATGAAGAACATCTCCTATTTTGGTGATGGCACAAACGAAGCTCATGTAGTGTATAACTTTACATTAGCGCCTTTGATGCTGCATGCCATTCATTCCGGTAATAGTAAAATATTATCTGAATGGGCAAATTCATTAGAGTTACCAGCTGAGCAGTCCATATTCTTTAATTTTGCCGCCTCTCATGATGGGATAGGTATTACACCGTTGCACGGGATAGTTGAAGAGTCGGAAATAAACAGCATGTGCCGGAGAATCGAGAGACTCGGCGGAAGGATATCTTATAAAAATAAGAATGGTAATACATTAGAACCTTATGAACTGAATATTAACTTTCTTGATGCGTTGGGCGAGCCCGATAACCCGGATGAAGGGAATGATATTGTAGCTAAACGGTTTCTGATGTCACAGTCGATAATGCTTACTTTTCGCGGTGTACCGGGAATTTATTTTCATAGCCTGTTAGGATCGCGGAATTGGAAAGGGGATATTGATAAGACAGGACATTTTCGCAGCATTAATCGTGAAAAACTAAAAGAAAGTAATCTAAGGGCCGATTTGGCAGATCGCGAATCGCTTCGTAGCAAAGTGTTCTATCCGTATATTGAGATGATCAAAAAGAGGGGGTCGGAATATTCCTTTCATCCTATGGGCAAACAGTCGGTTCTTTTTTGTCACTCTTCCGTCTTTGCGATAAAGCGAATTTCTCCTGATAAAAAGGAGACAGTTTTATGCCTGCATAATCTTTCAAAGGATTCACGGCAATTTACAATAGCAATAAAAGATTTACATACGATACCAGTCAGCGGTTTGTTAAATATATTAGAAAATCGGTTTTATGAAGTAAGTAATGGCGCATTAAATATTGAAATGAGGCCATATGAGGTGCTATGGTTAAAAACCGGATGCGGTTAACAAT
>JAHIOG010000501.1 GCA_018895675.1 bacterium | reverse complement strand
GTCGGCGCCGGTCCGGCTGGATCAACAGCAGCAAGATTCGCAGCTAGTCTGGGTGCCTCAGTATCCTTATTGGAAAGGGATCGAGAAATTGGCGTACCGGTGCGTTGTGCAGAAGGAGTCAGTGATTCTGAATTGAGGAAGTACGTAGATATTGATCCTCGCTGGATTGCGACAACAATTACAGATTTTGGTTTTTTTTCACCTTCAGGAAAAATGGTTCAGTTACTTTCTCAAGCGAATGGATATATTTTACATAGAAGACTTTTTGATCATTCCTTAGCTGAAATAGCCTCAGAACAGGGTGCGGAAGTATTTACTAAAGCCTATGTTTATAATCTGAAAAGAACCAATAATAAGACAACCTTATATTTGAAATATATCGGACGTGAAAAAGAAATTGAGGCTGATATTGTCATTGCTGCCGATGGAGTTGAGTCGCGTGTTGCGCGTTTTGCCGGGATTCAGACTAAACTCGCAATGAGAAATATTGAGTCCTGTGCACAAATGATGTTAGCCAACATTGATGTGAATCCCAACCGTGGGGATTTTTACCTGTCTCATAATTGGGCGCCCGGCGGTTATGTCTGGGTTTTTCCCAAAGGGAATAATATTGCAAATGTCGGCTTAGGAATTAACGGAAAATATGCGGGTGAGCGTTCATCACTAGAATATCTTGAATCATTTGTATCTGAAAAATTTCCTACGGCTACTCGATTAACGACAACAGCCGGAGGAGTTCCGGTTGCAATCCATCTTTCCGAATTAGTGACTGATGGATTGATGGTAGTCGGTGATGCTGCTCATCAGGTAAATCCCTTAACCGGCGGGGGAATTTCATCTGCTATGGCAGCCGGGAAAAAAGCCGGACTCGTCGCAGCGGATGCCATTAAAAAAGGGGATACTTCAGTAAAACAACTTAAAAGATATCAGACTGAGTGGAATAAGACGATAGGCAAAGATTATAAGCGATTTCATAGGTTAAAAGAATGGACTATGACCTTAACGGATGACGATTATGAGGAAATTGCCGACGCACTTCAGGGATTGAGCCCCGATGAAGTAACATTAACTAAAATTTTCATGGCTGCTGTAAAAAATAAACCATCCCTGATAATTGATGTTTTGAAAGTCTTTGCGGGTTTTTAATAATTATGACCGATATATTAAAAGAATTACATCTCTTAAAGTTTATAGCGCTCGATCTTGAGACGACCGGGCTTAATCCGACTACTGATAAAGTTATTGAATTTTCTGCTATTATTTTTGATAACGGGAAGAAAACTGAAACTTTGTCCTTTTTATGTGATCCCGGTGTGGAAATTAGTCCCGAGATCGAGACTATAACCGGTATCACAAATGACATGATCAGAGGCAAACCTGCGTTTGAACTGCAATTGCAAGAGGTGCTTAATTTTATTGGTGATCTTCCTTTAGTTGGTCATAATATTGGCTTTGACCTTGGGTTCTTAAAGTCATACTTTAAGCGTCATAATGATTTTAAACGGCTCCGGCTTAAAAATCCCCTATACGATACATTGTTATTAGCACAGGCATTTTATTTCTACCTTCATAATCATCGATTGTCAACGGTTGCCGAATATTTCAGCTATTCGTCCGAAGGAGCACATCGAGCGGAAGCTGATGCTCTGAATACCGGTAAAATATTTTTAAAATTAATTGAAGAAGTAATCAAATATGATCTGGACACGCTTCAGATAATCAATATGATCCTGAAGGATACAAATGATCCTAATAAATGGCTGTATCAAAATGCTGCCAAACGTCTGTTGCTTCAAAAAAGTATAGGCTCTTCAAAACCACCGTCGATTGACTGGTCGCCGCCAATTAACATTATCGGGAAAAACATTAGCGTAGATGATCAAAGATCTATCGACTCCGTAAAAAAAAGCGTCGAAGAATATTTTGGTGTTGACGGTATTTTATCTAATACGTTAGAAAAGTTTGAACCGAGAGAACAGCAAAAAGAGATGGCTCAGCATGTTCTTGAATCTTTTACGAGCGGGACATCTGCAGCGATAGAAGCCGGCACCGGAGTCGGAAAATCTTTAGCATATTTGATTCCATCGATATTGTGGCTGCATAATAATACGACTGATATAGCCCGCGTAGTCATAGCCAGTAATACAAAAACCCTGCAGGAACAGATATTTTTTAAGGAAATTCCCTTTGTAAACAAAACACTTGGGTTGAACTTCAAAGCGGTGATGCTTAAAGGAAGAGCAAATTATATCTGTCTGACCCGTTGGAACCGGTTTTTATCGGATCTCGGAAATAGACTGCATATTGCGAACCGGTCTTCGATTATTCCGATTGTCGTCTGGTTAAAACATACAAAAACAGGGGATATTGCTGAGAATAATGGATTCAAATTGAACCAACGTTATTCGATATGGAATGAGATTTGTTCGGAACCCGGATATTGCACGACGAGTTTGTGTCAGAAATATAATGGGTGCTATCTGGGGAAAGCCCGGTATCATGCTGTCTCATCCAATGTTATGATTGTGAATCATTCACTATTATTGTCAGATGCAGCTTCGGAAAATTCTGTGATTCCTGAATATGCCGCACTCATTATTGATGAAGCCCACAATCTTGAAAAGAATTCATATAATTACTTCTCATCTAAGATTAATTTGCCCATGATGACGGGATTGTTGAATGTTGTCTATGCGGCGACTCCGGTTGAACGGGGATTGATTATTGATGTTTTCCACCTGGTAAATCAATTCAAGAAAGTAAGTGAGATTGAAACCTATACAACTAAAATCAAAGATCACATTAATGACTTGAAAGTCATCGCCGCAACATTCTACAAAGCCATCTTAAACCGCTCATATGATAAAATGCAATCAAACCGGGGATACTCATTAAAACGGCGATATAAACGGTTCAGGGATGAATTTCCGGACGTTTCAACCGAATCTAATACCTATATTTATGAACTATCAAATCTGGTTTCTGCTCTGAATAGTCTGGTTATAAAAATCGATGATATTGTGAAGGATTTTCCTAAAGGATTCGATGATTTGAAAATTCGGTTAACCAACATTATTTCTGCGTTAGAGACTTATAAATCAACATTGGAACAGGTTACGGTTGGTGATAATGATGAGTTGATTTTCTGGTACGAGGTCGGAGTACGCGGAAATGAAAATAATATTGAATTTGCCTGTACGCCACTGGATATGTCAAATTTGCTTTATAAGAAACTGCTCTCAGGAACACATTCCACAATTTTAACGTCTGCAACCCTTCAGATCGCCAGCTCTTTCGATTATATCCTGAAACGTACCGGTATGATAAATCTGAATCCCGAGGATTTGACGGCTGTATCGGTGGGATCACCGTTTAATTATCCTGATCAAATGAGATTTCTGACATACCATAAATCAATTAGAGAATCCAACGATTTATCGTCTATTGCGTCAATATTGGTTAGTTTAGCCGAATCATTTAATAAAGGAGTGTTAGCTCTATTTACTTCATATTC
>JAHIOG010000500.1 GCA_018895675.1 bacterium | reverse complement strand
GAAAACTGGAGTGACTGGGAAGGACAAACCGTTACTCTTCGAGGAGTTGTGACTATCGGATCGAATATTCTCCGTACCGACCGAACATCGGCTTACTTTCAGGATGCTTCCGGTAAAGGATTAAATTTGTATGACGGCGCTATTACAAATCTGGCGAAGGGTGATTCCATTGAAGTAACCGGTGAATTGGACGAGTATGGTGGAGTTTATGAATTAAAGAATTTTGCTTCCAGCTATACTGTTCTGGCAAGCAATGTGCCGATCCCTAATGTCGTAACAATTCCTATTGGCGCGCTTGTTGAAGATCCTATCGCCTATGAAGGCACATATTTTCAGATTAGCGGAACTGTTGCAGACCGCGCCGATAATGTTGGCGGGGGTTCCAATATTACTATTGAGGATGTGACCGGCAGAACAACGGTACGGATCTGGAATTCCACAAACGCCCTGTTTAACAGCCTTGAAGTATTGGTTAATGAGGAATTAGACAGCTTACTACAGCCCGGGAATATGGTTTCAGTTAAAGGTGTAGGGAGTCTTTATAAAGACAGCCCACAGGTTTTATTAGGATATGCCGAAGATGTGGAATACTACATACCCGGTGAGCCGGGGAATGAAAAAACGAAACTGTCTGTTGCGCCCTATCCTTTTGTACCACAATTAGGGGAAGTCATTAAATACAGTTATGAATATCCGTCTAATTGCCGGGTAATCCTGCGGGTTTACGATATGTCGGGAAGATTTATTACCACACTCGAAGACGGCTATTATGCACTATCATGGCATAAGGAAAATGTCTGGGACGGGCGTAATGAGCTCAACGAGCTGGTCGCACCGGGCAATTACCTGTTACATTTGCAAACCACTAATCGCACGACCGGCAAGACCAGTGCGGATATTGTTCCCGTTGTAGTAGGAGTAAAATTATGATAAAAACTATGTCGGAAATTCAAGAAATATTAAGAGGATATAAAAAATATCTTATAAGAAAATATAAGATAAAAAATTTAGGGATTTTTGGTTCTTATTGTCGTGGCGAAGCGAATGAAAATAGTGATATTGATATTATTGTTGAATTTTGTGAACCAATAGGGTTAGGATTTATTGATTTAGCATTTGAATTAGAGGAGATTCTGAATCAAAAAGTTGATCTTGTTTCAAAATCAGGGATAAAACCAAAATATTATAAATGTATTCAAGAGGATTTAGTTTATGTCTAAAAGAATTGCAAGACTTTTGATAGAAGATATTATAGAGTCTATTGATAAAATATTCAACTATATACATGGAATGACATTTCAGGAGTTTATCCAAGACAACAAAACGATTGATTCAGTAGTGAGAAATTTTGAAATTATTGGTGAAGCAGCAAATCGAATTCCTGATAATATTACTGAAAAATATTCAGATATTGAATGGTGTAAAATAATTGCAATTCGAAATAGAGTAATACATGAATATTTTGGGGTTGATTACGAGATTATTTGGCATATTATTATAAACAATCTTCAAGATTTGAGAAATCAATTGGAGAATATTTTAAAAAATGAGTAAGATGAAAACAAGAACTTGTAAAATTAAGAAAATATATAGTCAGAGATTTTATTTTTCACAATGTAAATTTTTTAAAAATTTAATTTTGTGTATGTTTACTTTTTTTTTAAGTATTACTCTAAAGGCTCAGGTTTTTACTCAGATCAATGAGATAGCGGCGCCGATCAGCGCTACAGGTTCATCAAGCATGGCAACAGCCGCCGACGCCTGGGCACTGCTAGTTAACCCAGCCGGGTTAAGTCGGCTTGAAGGAATTGAGGTTGTGAGTGGGTTTTATAAACCCTATGGATTGTCTTTTTATTCCAGTCAGATAGGCATACTGGCGATCCCGGTAGGAAAATTGGGAACTGTCGCCATCGGTTATCAGGGCAGTTCCAGCGACTATTCCGGCAATTTACTAACCAGCGAATCGGCATACAGCATTTCTCACGGATTCTATCTGCAAAAGGATATAATCTCAACCCTTTCTATCGGTTATACGGTAAATCTTTACCAAATCGATTATGGTCAATCGGCGGGTCCGTCGGGTGATGGAAGCGATGGGATTGATCTGGGCAGCGGATACGGCTTTGGAATTGATCTGGGAATTCAGGGCAGTTTGCATGAGCGCAGCTGGATCGGGCTTTTTGCGAAAAATGTAAACAGTCCGGAAATGGGCAGCGCTTTATCGAGTTCCCGGCTGCCGCGCAGTCTGGCGGTCGGTTTTGGGTACGAGCCTTACTATGGATTGAAAACCAACTTCCTGATTTTCCAGGCTATTGGCGGACATAAAACCCAATACAGAGCCGGGATCGAATACCGGATAATGCCCTGGTTGATTATGCGCACCGGCGTCAATACGGAACCAAATCGCATCGGCTTCGGTTTCGGAGTCAATAAATGGGGTCTGCTGATGGATTATGCCTTTGT
>JAHIOG010000051.1 GCA_018895675.1 bacterium | reverse complement strand
AGATTTCACCTCCCAGAAGCCATAACAACGGAAAACGGATTTCAGCATTGGTCAAGACTTTAACATTTCCTCCACCCGCAACAAATTCGTCGTATTCCCAACCCCGCAGACTTGATCCTCCACCCAAATAAAATTTGGCATAGAGCGGGGTGTCTTTTTTACCTAAAGATTTTTGATACCCGAATTTTCCCCGATAAGCGAATACTATCCTTCCAATAATAGGTAAGTATTGACTGAAGGACGTTTCAAACCAGTAATAATCCTGGGTTCCGCCCAGAATTGTTCCAACTATCTTTCCGGTGAAAGTGAATACTGTCCCTTCAGTCGGAAATAAAAAGTTATCACGATAGTCCCTTCGAATGTTCAATGTAAAAGCCCGTTCATTTGCACTCGTGGAAGTGTCGCGTTTAGTACCAGTTGTTATATTCCGGTAAAATATTTTCTTCATTTCAGTACCGGTTCGCACCATAAAACGTCTATCCGGTTGGTATGTTAAAGCGATTTCACCTCCATAACTGGTCATTTCCTCGTCTTTAAGAAGCTGATTGTTCAAGAACAATCGGAACGATGTGGAAGAACGAAAACCTAACAACCAGGGTTCAATAAATAGAATTTCAGCCTCTGTTTTTGGGCGCATCAGAATATTGGTCAAGTTCAACGAAAATCCAAGCTTTGTACTCAGCCGGCTTCCTCTTCCGGCAATATTACGGTTGAGCCACTCACTATCCATAGCAAAAGACGTATATGGTTCACTGCCAGAGGAAATTCCACGATCCTGACCAAAACCAAACTTTAATCCCAGATAACGCATATCCAATTCTCTAACGTCAACGATAAGATTTAAAGTATGTTGAGCAGTATCAATGTCAGCTAATCGAATATTCACGCTGGAAAACAGACCCGTTTCAAAAATATGTTTTTTTGAAAGATTCAATCTTTTCTGCGAATACAAGTCTCCGGAGTTCAGTAATATTTCCCGCCTGATTGGTTTCTCTCTGACTAATTTGTTGTTCACGATTTTCACGTCACCAATTCTCATTGTTGGATTTTCCGCCACACGAATGAACAGATGAATCCCATCATTTACTTCCAGAGAATCCGTAACTGATGCAAGTGGCTTTCCATTATTTGCATATTCTGTTCTAAGCTGTTTTATACCTTCACGAATCCGGATAGGGTTGTACGGTTTTTCCAGTCTATGATCAAGAATATCTAAAATCTTACTCTCTGATAAAGATGTATTTCCGCTAATTTCTATCTTGTTTAGATAATATTGACGCCCTTCGGTAATAAAATAAAACAGGTCAACCAAACCGTCATCCTGAACTTTAAATGAATCACTAACGACACAGTCAATATATCCGTTTTTAATATATATTGTCTGAAGTAGAATCCGATCAAGTTCAATTAAACGCCGTGTAAATGTCTTTGTCCGGTTAAACCGTTTGTCTTTTAAGTTCATCTGTTTTTTCAGCCGGCTGGTCGAAAAAGAGTGATTGCCGGAAATATATATCTTTCCGACGACGTACTCTGTTGGCGTAAACCGGCTTTGAGCTTCAGTCAGGACAGATAGTCCCGCAATAATCAAAAAAGCCGATAAGCAAATCTTAAACGCGATGTTTCTAAACAATATTAATATCGATATTTATATAAATAGTTAATCATCAACAATCCTTCCTGATTGATGTCACCTGTAATCGAAATATTCCGATTTAAGCGGTACTCGACGCCAAATTGCTGATTGGGCTCAATCAGGGACAATGACCGCTCATATTTTAAATATAGATTGGGAGTAATTTTCCGACCAAGGACAAAACTCCACTGATCCGGTTGTTGGTTGGACAGCAAGTTCCCTCGCGTTCGCAGCTCGAATTCATCCAAACCGCTGATTCGGCTGATGCTTTTTTCGAGCTGCCGTTCAAACCACATCCCAATTATATTCCTGGCATCGGCAGACAACCGATCCTGATTTAAGGGATCTTCCTCGCCTAACTGGGTTCGGGTTAGAAACCTAATTATATCACTTTCACTATATTTGCCTGATTCAAATTCCAGGGTGGGATTCTGTAAATCACCGGATAATCGCACAAACACATTATCTTCCTCATTAGATCTTGTATCCGTAGTATCAGATTGCGCGTAGGACGCTAAGTCAACTTTTGCCTCGATATCCAATATTGGATTAAATTCAGTAGGATCAAAAATCACCGAACCGCGAACAATCTCAAATTCCCATCCGTAAGAGAAAAACTTTCCTTTACGAATATCGAGTGTGCCTGAAAAGCGGTACGGATCCGAACCATTTTTTATAATCCACATTTCACCTTCAAGCTCGCAATCCAACTGGCTGTTCCGGAAGTAAAGATTACCTGGAATAATCGTATGAAGATTGATATTCGTATAGCCTCTACCAACGGACGACTCCTCAATTAATGGCTCTGATGGCTGAAATTCCCTTCGAATGATAAATTCGTTGATATCGATTTCACCTTCGATATTCAATGTATCGCCGCCTTGAAATGTGAATACGCCATTTAAAATGCCCTCTTGTTCCGCCAGCAAACTTCGCATATATAATTCAGTACCATTTATATGTACATTAAATACTGGTTTGAAAAATTTCGTAAAATCAATATCGCCTGCTATAGAAACATTGGGTTCATTCGACGATATAGCTGAAGGAAAAAGAATATCCCAGGTATATGCCCTAAGTATTCGTTTGAATTTATCCACCCGGCTTCTTGACGCAGGTCTCAGCATATATCCATCAAACGATACGATTTCCATTTTATTATTCTGGAGAATTGCACTGCCTACAACACCCGTGATCGGATTTTCAAGTGACCTCAATCGAATTATTCCATTTTTCGCAATTACGTTACCGGAACGAACGGGGTTATTAGGAGTACCGGAAATACTTATCGCCAGATCATATACTCCCTCAATACTTTCTACACTGTTAATGTACTGTGACAAAAATTCAAGCGCTGATGTATGTATGGAAAAGTTCATATACATGCTTGAATCTTTATTAAAAACCTTATGTCGTGGTTTAAGGGCAAAAGTAAACGGTAAATAACCGGAACCGTTGGCAACCCCTTTATCATCTCTAAAAGTAATATTAGTAAACTCCAGTTTCTGATCTTT
>JAHIOG010000499.1 GCA_018895675.1 bacterium | reverse complement strand
GAAAGAATATTTATTCCTGTAAAACTCCAGATTTCTTATGAGTATCTCGGGGACATTTGGTATTGTCAGGACACGCTGAAAATTGATAACCGTTGTGCTGATAAAGTAAATCGCATCAAAGTCATTGGCGTTAAATCTGAGACCCATTTATTTTCTCACTGTTCCGTCAGGTCTGAGGACCTGACAGAACTACAAATTTTGGCAGACAAGATAAATAATCGATTTTTCTGGTGGCTGTGACCCCGCAAATGAAACTGACTATATCTGGTTATAAGAACAAAGTAATGTTCCAAATAAATAAGGACGCAGGTGAAATTTTTACTCCCTAACCGGATGTTATTCTGCCAAATTAAAAAGATAAAGGATTAGTATAGAAAAAGCGTATAAACAGTAGAGGATTTTCAGGTGAAAAAAGTCGGAAGAATCATTTCTATCGGTTTGGAATTGAAAGGAACTAGAGGGCAAGTCCCACGGTTAGATCAACGGACAGGTTTTGCGAATTAAAGTCTTCAAACAGCTGTGTCATTCCGATATTAAATCTCATTTCCGTGTGAAGATTATTTCCAAAGAATAGCCCGCCGCCCAGGACCAGAACCGATTCTCCGCTTTTCATTTCCTCAATATCTCCCGAGTCCCACTCCTCGTCGTCAACATTGATAGAATATGTAGAACTCAGTAAAATTCCGGCTGACGCACCACCGAGAACGTAAATGCCGATGCCTCTGCTGCCGGTGGAACCCAAATGGATAAGGAATGGTATCTGCAGATAGCTTAAATCCGCAGTATATACGTAGTTCATGTAGTCGCGCAATTGACCTTCATTGGTCCAGCCTTTTTTGGTAAATGCGATTTCGGGGCGAAGGGCCAATCTTTTTGAAAGTTTGAAGAGCATGTACACCGATGTTGTGAATCCCGGTTTGGGAGCGACGGTATTGTCAACATCATCTCCGATAATTGTAGCGCTGGTAATACTTCCCATAATTCCGAAACGGCTTTTCTTAGCTTGGATCTGGCCCGGCTTATACTGCAGTTGTGCTTGACTTTTCTGGGGACCTGTATCGGGTTGCCGGGTTACCTGCGGCTGGGATTGGGTGGTAAGTTTCGAAACCGGTTCTGGCATGGATGCGGACTGAATTGTTCCGGCCAGTTGCCTGGAAACGTTCGCCATACCGGTCTTGAGCAGCTGTCCGATGTTGCCTTCATAGTCATAAGTGGCGATGCCGATGATTTCGCCGGTTTGGACGCTGACCAATCGCGCCGCAATGGAGAATACATCACCAACCCGGCTTACACTTCCGGCTACCACTCTTTCGACGCCTATCAATTGCCCCATCTCAACGATACACTCATTGGATGTACATTCGGAGAGTTGAAAGCCCTGCTCTTCCAAAATTTGGTCCATGATCTCACGTTCCATGACCTTGAATTGCCCGGTCCGGAACAACTCGATTCGGAGCCGATCTGCAAGGGCGCTGGCTTCTTCTGTGCTAACATTTTTCCCAATAAATTCAAGGACAGCGATTTGCGTTTGTGCAGCGAGCGGAAAGACGTACAAAATCAGAACCAGCAGTATTTTAGTTGTAATTGCTTTTTTTAACATTCAATCCTCACTATTTTTTATAATTGTGCATTTAAAAATAGTACTATCTTGGTAAAAGGTCAAACTAAATTATCGATTTGGACAAGATCATTGACATAAAGTTTTTTTCGACAACAGCTGATCCATTTCGTCCAAAACATATTTCTTTGCCCGGACAAATAACCTGGAAGGCATTTTTATGATATCAAGCTACAGCTTGAATTGAGGATATTCAACACTCTTGGATTAATTAGGACAATTAAACCGTTTCAGTTGCGTCAGGAGCTCACTCCTGACGTTTTTATCACGACTTCTCGTCATACCGTCAGTTCTGAGGACTGCGATACACCTGTCAGGTTTAAAAGATTCTTCTGCTTCGGATACCATTATTTGAATAAATCTGACAGGTGTACTTCAATCTTCTCGCTTTTCCGTCAAGTCTGAGGACATGACGGAACGATAAATCCTGTTGTTCGGACGTCCATTATTTCGAACGTTTTGTCATGCCATCTTAGCTTCCACGAGATCAAGCACTTTGGCCTGAACACTATCGAGCACAGAATCTCGAATGAACGCTCTCGCACTAAGGATCTCAATACCAATCAGCTCCCCTTTGGCATTGAGTTCCGCCGTGATATTTGGGCTAACCTCTACACTGCCCGCCTCTGGTTCATCCGATATGGCAAGATGAAGAACGTCGTCCTTCTCGAAGTATGCCATGCGTGTTTTATTCATTCTTAAACCTCCCCGATTTGATTCGAGAGTTGATTTGCTGCCGATTTATCGCATGAATCGTTACGGGCGTCAGTGTGCGCCTCTTCATCTCATACGGTATCATGACGAGAAGTTTCTCGTGTCGGCCAATCGCGACCACACGCCCTGTCACCGTGTCCACGTAACGCTCAGAGGAGTATCGCAAGATTTGCTCGACCATCGCAAGATCGTATCCCCGCAAACTTAGCCGGTATTTCATATACTCGGTCCAGACAATCGTTGCCTCCTCCATCTTTCCTCCTCGTCCGAATAAGTTACTCTATAGTTTTTCATATAACGTTCAAATATTACCAGAATTTTAACAATTTTCAAGGATATTCTGTACAAATCATATAAATTCTAATAGACAAAACTTTTATCATCAGTTGCATCGGGAGCTCACTCCTGACGCATTTATCGCAGTTCTTCGTCGTAAACCGCGATACACCTGTCAGGTTTAAAAGATTCTTCTCCTTCGGATACCATTATTTGAATAAACCTGACAGGTGTACTTCAATCTTCTCGCTTTTCCGTCAGGTCTGAGGACGTGACGGAACTGGTTGAACTTCAGTTTCGTCGGCAGATCTATCCTAAGTTGCGTCAGGAGCTCACTCCTGACGCCTTTTTCGCTACTACCATTCAATATAGTCAATCCTTTTAGGTCATTTATCGTTTGTTAAATAATCCTTTGCACTCGAATAGAGGTAATCTTCCGCTTTCTGAACCAATCCCGCTCTCACCGGATTTTCATGGATATATTTCAGTTTAGTTGTAAGTACTTTTTCAGTGACGATAACGACCTTATCACTGCGGTCCATCCAGAGTTTAAATTTCTGCCCGACCTTTCGTCCTTCTGTCGCAAGGATTGGATAAAACGCTGATTTTGTCTTATTAAGATAGTCTCGCACCTCAAATGAAGTGTATTTCTTAAAGTCCCGCATAATATCGGAAATACAGGTCTTTCCGTTTATGTGAAAAAGCGAATGGATATGATGCGGCATGATTACATATCCGTTTTTTGAAAGAATATTTATTCCTGTAAAACTCCAGATTTCTTATGAGTATCTCGGGGACATTTGGTATTGTCAGGACACGCTGAAAATTGATAACCGTTGTGCTGATAAAGTAAATCGTATCAAAACCATCGGCGTTGAATCTGAGTCCCATCTATTTTCTCACTGCTCCGTCAGGTCTGAGTCCCTGACGGAACTTCAGTTGTGTCAGGTCCTCAGACCTGACGCTTCTATCTATTTCCATGACCATTTAAACTCCTAAAAATCAATATAAAAACTAAATGATAATAGAGACGAAGAACTGTTTTGAAATGCATATCTCTTTTCGCCTTTTGATGTTACCGAATCAAAAACATTGTAAATATAGATTGCTCCGGCGACGATGCCGCTGACTGTTCCGATAGTATAGGAGCGATTCGACCAGTCATTGTAGAATTTTCGTTTATCGTAGTCTCGTTCATTTTCAGCCTTGCGGCTATAATTCTGACTAAAATAATTTGAGATAAAGAAAGATGAAACACAGGCCGTTTCTGAAATCAAAAACCGCCATCCTTTTTGAGGTTCGCCTTTGTGAAATTGACCCCAGCCCGGGATTAATGCAGAACGCCAGACCGGAGAAAAGCCGTATCCTTTCTGTGCCGGAATATCAAAACCTATATATTCGGGTTTAGGCGCTTTCATTAAAATCCAGCATTCATACAATAAACCGTTTGTTGTTTTTTGGGTTTGCCGGTATTCTTCCTCTTTAGATAGTCCTTTTATAATAGTTGAAGTTCCTTTTTGCAGAATCTCTCTTGAAACATCGCTTATTATTTCTGAGTTCTTTTCCTGATAAAAATCCCTGATTACACTACTGACAACAATTTCACCTTCCATGACAATTTCTGAAAGAACGCTCGCGATTGCCTGTTCCCTGGCGTCAGCCAATGAATTTTGACTCGAACCCATTCCGGAATAGTACTTAAAGTATTTTCCTTTTGGAGTTTGTATTAACCAGGAAGGCTTAATTTTTGGAGAAGAATCAACAATTTTCTGAGCAGAGATTCTATTCGTGAAAATAATCATTATCACGCATAAAAGAATTCTCATAAAAGTTAATCTATTACTCTTTCTAACAAATTTTAAAAATATTGACAGCAAAATTTTTATCTCCAGGTTTAAAATATTTCAGTAAATTTTCAATAATCCCGGTATTATTTACAGCCGGTCACTAATAAAAGCAGTTGATTATCACAGCGGGAATGTCCGCAGCTCTATCATGTTTTTATAATAGCATTTTAAAAGATTATCTGCAATAGAAATAATTTGCCCGATGGTATAGAAATGAATATTCTAATTCTTTTAAAAAATAATTGTAAATTTGGGAGACTATGAGACACGCGCATTATTTTTTACTGATTATAGTATTTTTTGATTTTGCCGGAACAACTCTGTTTGGCAGCGGAATACCGGTATCCATCGACGATCCGGTATATGGTTTTTTAAAGCGCTTGGAAACCCGTGGAATAGTCACCAATTTTAATGACGCCTCGCTTCCGTTAAATCGCAGCGAAATTGCCAACTACATTTGCGAAATTCAAAAGAATGATTTCCTGCTCAATTCCTTAGAAAAAACGCTTTTACGAGAATATTTAGCAGATTATCGACGTGAAATATCGGATGATATTCATATTGATTTAGAAGCTGACCAAACGGTTCAAGCGCCGTTTTTAATGAAGGGCGGCGTTAAGAAAAGGTTTAGGGATATTTTCAACAGAACCGACGGCGCGGAAGAAAAACATCTGCTGGTTTGTGAGGAAGATAAACATTTTATCTGGTTGGATATTGAAGAAAGTGTGAAGTTTGAATTTAAAAATGGTGAGCCGCGTCGGCTCGAATCCGATGCTTTTATTTTTCGGGGGAATCTCGGTGGAAAATTAAGTTTTTACCTGAACGCTTTCCGCTACAGAAAAACCTGGAACCCTGCATTTACCGATACTCTGCAAGAACAACATGGTAATTGGGGGATGTATCAACCCAACAAACTCTACACTTTTGATAATACTCATTCAGCCCTGGTTTTTCATGACAAATATTTTAATCTGGGAATCTACCGGCAGCCGGTTTTGTGGGGACGCAGTTTTTCTAACAATATTATCCTTTCAGACAATCCCTCTGTGTTTACCTATCTTGGATTTAACAGCTCCTGGAAAAATATAAAATTCAGTTTTATACACGGCTCACTGCTAAACGACAGCACATCGATAAAAAGCGCGCCTGATGATGTCAGAAACCAGCAAAAATATTTAGCCATTCACAGAGTAGATTTTCCTTTGCTTTCGGGTAAGATTCAGATAGGCTTGACCGACATTGTGGTTTACGGCAACCGCTCTCTGGAATTGTCTTATCTGTCGCCTACCAATTTTTTCTGGACGGTCGGTCATAATCTTATGGATCGTGATAATTCCTTAATGGCAGTAGATTTTAAGCTGCTTTATTTTAAAAATATAGAATTGTACGGTTCTCTTTTCCTTGATGAATTACGCTTAAGCGAACTGGGCAAACAGTGGTGGGCTAACAAACAAATTCTCCAGGGAGGAATACGCTGGTCGCCTATTCTCCTATCGTTACCGGTAGATTTTCAGGTAGAATTTACCGCCGCCCGCCCCTGGGTTTATACACATAAAACTCTAACGACTAATTATACTAACAATGCGCTCTGCCTGGGATTTCCGGAAGGACCAAATTCGCAGATGCTGTTTTTTCGTGGAGAAACAAATTTTACAATAAGGACAAGGCTTTCCTGTGAATTAAAGCACCTCAAACATGGCGTTGATGAAAATGGAGATTTTTGGGGCGGCGACGTCACCAGTCGATATACTTTAAGAGATACAGCTTATGAACATTCCACCAAATGGCTGATGGGTTCAATTCATACAACAAATTCTTTTGATGTCAGATTAATTTATGAAATATTTAACGATTCTTTTATAAATACCGGTATATATTATATTAACAAGGAATTGAACGGTAAAACCACATACGATACTTTTTTCTTTCTTGGTTTAAAAATAAATATCTAACAAATGTTTATTACAATTTTAAGTCTGGTTTTAGGTTCAGGATATTTCCTGCTTATGTCGTTTATTTCTCTGGCGCTGGGGAAATTGAAGCATTACAGAGAAAAATACTTTCCTTTTATTTCGGTTGTTGTTGCCGCCAGAAATGAGGAAAAAAACATTGAAATTTTACTTAAAAGCCTTTCGAATCTAAAACATGATTCCACAATGTTTGAAATAATTCTAGTGGATGATGATTCCAGTGATAATACTAGATCAATAATGGAAAAATACTCATCCAAACATAATAACTGGCGTGTATTATATCACCGGAAAAGTTTCGGCTCCCTGAAAGGAAAAAGAGGAGCACTGGCGCTTGGTATTGAAAACAGCAAAGGTGAAATAATCCTCACTACCGATGCCGATTGTTTTGTTCCTGAAAATTGGATTAAAAGTATGATCGGTTGTTTTAAACCGGATGTAGGAATGGTATTGGGACATAGTCCGGTTAGACGCCAAAAAGGTTTTTTCAACATTTTGCAGAGATTTGATACAATTTGTGAATCCGCTATCGCCGCTGCCAGCAGTTATATCAACAAACCGGCTCATTCCAACGGAAGAAACTTAGCCTTTAGAAAAAAAACTTTTTTAGAAGTAGAGGGCTACAATAAAATATCTAAGATTAGTACCGGTGACGACTTTTTTCTATCGAAAATCATAAGTACGGCAACCAAATGGAAATTCATTTACAATACCGATCCGAATAGCTTCGTTACGACAAAACCAGAAAGATTTGGGGGAAAATATATTCATCAGCAATTAAGAAGAAATGGCAAGGCTTTTTATCTTACACTGCCGCTTTTTATCGTTGCTTCGTGGATATTTATATTTCATGTGTTCCTGGGAATCCTTCTGTTTTCAATACCAATTTCTATTCTATTTTGGATTTTATTAGGGATAAAATTTATTTTTGAATTATTTCCCGTGGCAATCTCTGCAAAGATATTTAATCAAAAAGACTTACTAAAATATTTCCCCCTTTTATGGATTATATACCCGGTTTTTGTTATTACATTTGCGTTACTGGGTTCTTTACAATTATATAATTGGAAATAATTGTGAATAAATCAGGTAGCGGGTTTCCACCTTAATTGATTGCCCCAGAAACTCAATATACCCATCAATATCACATAAGGTATTTGAAATACAAACCACGGAAAAAATGTTTTACGCAAATTTTGCTGATTAAAGTCCTTTGTAGATTTTAAAACAAGCAATCCCTCAGCGAGACATTTCAAAACCAGGAAAATAAATGATACCAGAAAAATTCTTTTGTCTACCATAAACCACAATGGTAATAACAAAGCGAACAGATTTGCAAGAAATGTTGCTATAACTACGGTAAAGAAGGTGAGATTGAGTTTGTGCATATAGTTCGCTTCCGACGCCCAGCGGATGCGCTGGCGCAGAAACCCCGAAATG
>JAHIOG010000498.1 GCA_018895675.1 bacterium | reverse complement strand
GCTGTAAAAATTGAAGTGATTCGAGAGAGTATTGCACAACTAAATCACCCTGATTCACGGATCGATTATACAATGATGGACAATATCCTAAAACTTACGGAAAATGGTCAAACCGGAAACCAGCTGAGGATAACAGCCGATTTGCTTGCCTGTATCGACCGAAACGAATTGGTGTTTGTGCGAAATAACGAACAAGAATGGAAGACGCTTCAGATTATTCCCGGGAAGGAATATATCACCGGTTTTTTCCGGTTTCAAACAGAGATAGTCGAGAATCCTGATTTTTCGAAAGAGAGAGATCATAAAGGAATCGAATATATCGACCTGGACCGATTAGGCAGTCAGATAATTTTACGCCCCTGGAAAGAATCTGATCGGATAACTCCGTTAGGTGTAACCCATACAAAGAAAATAAGTGATGTATTCATCGATCAAAAAGTACCATTATACAAGAAAAAACATATTCCTATTCTTGTTTCCGACGATACGATCGTGTGGGTTTGCGGTCTCAAACTTTCTGAAAAATATAAAATCTGTCCTTCAACTAAAAGAGCCTTAAAGTTAATCTACGAGGAATTAGACATATGCCAAAAACAATGATCTTAGACGACAATTTTGGGAAATTCAGCGGATTGCCCCTTCATGAGCTGCTGCCTCATGAAAAAATTCAGGAACGGATACGTGAATTGGCATCCACTATTTCAAAGGATTATCAGGGTACTACACCAATTTTAATCGGCGTACTGAATGGTTGTTTTGTCTTTTTAGCAGATCTTATCCGGGAATTGGATATTCATACCGAAGTTGATTTTATCAAAATCTCCAGTTATGCTAACGAAACCAAAACCAGCGGAACTGTGAGGTTACTCAAGGATATAAGTTGTGATATAACAGGTAGAGACGTAATAGTTATAGAGGATATTATCGATTCAGGTTTATCAATCAACTTTCTTAAGAAGCGGCTTGAAGGCAGCGAAGCAAAGTCGGTTCGATTTGCGACATTATTAATCAAAGAATATACAAAACTGGATTTTGATATCGATTATATTGGGTTCACGATTCCCAATAAATTTGTTGTCGGTTGTGGTCTCGACCTGGCTCAAAAATTGCGGAATTTAAAATCGATCTATTATTTAAACCAAGAAGGTAATCAATGAGAAAGTCATATACACTATTTCGGACAAATAATCCGAAAAACAAAAAACAAAATAAACCTAAAATTCCACCGAGGAAAAACTTGACACCGAAAAATAAAAAAACTCCAACCGACGATAACGAATTCAAGTGGAAAAAGGCTTCAAAAACTTCGTTAATGTGGATCATAATAATTATCAGTTCAATCTTTTTGATCCAGATTCTCGGAAGCGGATCCAGGGAAGAAGTTGTGATCGAATATTTTCAATACAAGGATCTGCTGGCAAATGGACAGATCAAAGAGGCGACAATTATTGAAAGAGAATTCCATGGTGTTCTAAAGGAGAAAACAGCCCTGATTATCGGTGGCAGACCTGTTGAAGTAGAAAAATTTTACTTCATCCTTCCTCCCGTTATTGACAAAGCCATGCTTGAAGAATGGGATGAGTTTAATCTTAAGTACAATTTTACAGAAAAGACCGTTGAATGGACCAGTTATTTATTTAACCTTTTACCCTGGTTACTGTTCATCGGGATCTGGCTTTTCTTCATGCGCCGGATGCAGGGACAAAACAGCCGCGGAATATTTGGATTCGGAAAGAGCAAAGCCCGCTTATGGACATCCGATCGCCCAAAAACATCATTTGCCGACGTAGCCGGCTGTATCGAAGCAAAAGAGGAACTTCAGGAGATAATCGAATTTCTCAAATCTCCAGCTAAGTTTTCCCGTCTTGGTGGAAAAATTCCTACGGGAGCGCTTCTATTAGGTCCTCCCGGAACCGGTAAAACCCTTCTTGCCAAAGCCGTTGCCGGTGAAGCCGATGTCCCCTTTTTCAGCATCAGCGGCGCCGATTTTGTTGAAATGTTCGTGGGTGTAGGGGCATCACGGGTACGCGATCTGTTTGAACAGGGCAAGAAAAATGCACCCTGTATTGTTTTTATCGATGAAATCGATGCTGTCGGTCGTCACCGCGGCGCAGGTCTCGGCGGTGGGCACGATGAACGAGAACAAACCCTGAACCAGCTCCTTGTTGAAATGGACGGATTCGATGAAAAAACCAATGTAATAATCATTGCCGCGACAAACCGACCCGATGTACTGGATTCTGCTCTATTACGACCGGGACGTTTTGACCGGCAAATTGTTGTGGACGTACCGGATGTAATGGGACGGGAAGGTATTCTAAGAGTACACACCAAAAAAATTCCGTTAGCCAAAGATATCAATCTTAATGTTTTAGCCAGAGGAACACCGGGACTTGTTGGCGCGGATCTGGCAAATCTCGTCAATGAAGCGGCGCTGTTAGCCGCACGTAAAAATAAAAAAGCGGTCGGCATGGAGGACTTTGAGGAAGCCAAGGATAAAGTAATGATGGGAGTTGAGCGTAAAAGTCTCCAGATTTCCGAAAAGGAACGGAATCTCACGGCGTATCATGAATCCGGACATGTATTGGTCGCAATAAACATACCGGAAGCCGATCCGATTCATAAAGTCACCATTATTCCTCGTGGAAGAGCACTTGGTATTACCCACCAGTTACCAATGGATGAGCGGCATAATTATTCACGTACATATATTAGTGGACGTCTGGGTATTTTACTCGGTGGACGCGCCGCAGAAAAACTTATTTTCAACGAACTCACAACTGGTGCCGGCAACGATATCGAACACGCAACTGAATTAGCACGTAAAATGGTCTGTGAATGGGGTATGAGTGAGCGTCTTGGACCGCTTACATTCGGAAAAAAGAATGAACAGATATTCTTAGGTCGGGAGATCTCCCAGCACCGGGATTTCAGTGAAGATACTGCTAAAATAATCGACGAAGAAATTCGGAATATTGTAGAAGCGGCAGAAGAACAGGCGTCAAAAATTCTCAAAGAAAATCTCCCTTCATTAAAACTACTTGCCGAATCGTTGCTTGAGCATGAAGTCATTGATGGCGAAGATATAAAACGCCTTTTAAAAGGTGAAAAAATAGAAAAAGTAAAGAAGAATAACTTGGCTATTAAAAAAGTAACCAAGTCCGCAAAACGAATCCGCAAACCGGTCAGCTCCCGTACGAGTATTACAAAGAACACAAAAGGAGATAAGGACCCTGCTAAGACAGCTTAAGATAAATGATATTCCTCATTATATTGAGGAGATGGAGACTCTTCCGGTGGATCCCGGCGGTATTGCGATAATGGCGCCGAAAGGGGAATTTTATATTCTGAAAACCGATCCTATCTCCTGCCCCGCTGCCAATATTTTAAAACAACAGATGCTCTCAGTAGGTGGCGAGTGTTCCGTAGCCAGAGGCGCATCCACATGTTCGGTCGATAAAGCGCCGACGATCTTATCCGGCGCCAGGAAACATTTTCTGCAACTGATCGACAGCTTGAAATATCAAGCCTTCGGCCTCGATAACCTTCGGGAAGAATTACGAGAATTCTTTACCGAAGAGCATATTCAATCGACAATTAATATCGGATCCGCTGTTTTTGATTTACGAAAAAAAACCTGTGTTATGGGAATCCTGAATGTGACCCCCGATTCCTTTTGCGATGGCGGCAAGCATCTTAAAGTTGAACGAGCGCTTTCTGCGGCATTGCAAATGATCGAAGATGGTGCGAATATTATCGATGTTGGTGGAGAATCGACTCGTCCGGGCGCCAAACCGGTTGACCTTGAGACTGAATTAAACCGAGTTATCCCGGTCATCAAAGCGATCAGGAAAAATTCCGATATTCCGATTTCTATCGATACGTATAAATCCATTGTGGCGGAAGAAGCCCTAAAATCCGGAGCTGAATTAGTAAATGACATCAGCGGACTTACCTTCGATCCTGATATGGCAAAAATCATAAAACAGTACGACGCCGCCGTTGCTCTCATGCATATTAAGGGCACACCAAGAGATATGCAGAATGATCCGAAGTATGTCAATCTGATCGATGAGATTATGAAATTTTTATCGGAATCAATTCAAACGGCAATTAACTCCGGTATTACGAGAAATAAAATCATAATCGATCCCGGAATCGGCTTTGGTAAAACAGTGGAAGATAATTACAAAATTTTGAGGTATCTTAGCGAATTTTTATCGTTGGGGCAGCCTATTCTGCTTGGATTATCCAGAAAATCGTTTATCGGTAAATTACTCGATCTTCCTGTTGATGAGCGTCTGGAAGGCAGCCTTGCAAGTATGGCAGTCGCGATTATGAACGGCGCCGGTATTGTTCGTGTCCATGATTTAAAAGAATCTGTCCGGGCTGTGAAAGTGGTGGATTCAATCCTGGGGAAAAAATAGTATGACCCTGTTTACCATAAAATTTATTACTGTAACGATCTGGGATGTTTTGGATATCCTGATTGTGTACTTGATTTTTCTAAAGTTATACCAGTTTTTCAAAGGCTCCCGTGCTTCTCAGATGATTTTCGGTCTTGCAATTATCCTTTTGCTATCATTTCTGGCGAGAATCCTCAATTTGCAAAGCCTGTCATGGATAATGGGACATTTACAAACTGTCTGGGTAATTGCCTTTGTAATCATATTTCAGCCGGAACTGCGTCGCATCCTGATTCTAATCGGTCAGAGCCGTTTATTAAGACGCTTTTTTGCCGAACCAAAATCCAAAACTATCGACGCCGTTATAGAATCTTCTTTGGAACTGGTTCGGCGAAAATGGGGTGGTTTATTCGTTCTTGAAAGAGAAATACGGATAAAATCCATCAGAGAAAATGCTACCGGTATCAATGCTGAAATATCCTCAAGCTTGCTGATCACTATATTCAACCCGAGTAGCCCATTACACGATGGAGCCGTGATTATTCAAAATGATATCATTGAAGCGGCAGGAGCCATCTTGCCGCTGTCGGACAATCCGGATCTCGACCCGCTTTTAGGAACACGACATCGCGCCGCCTTAGGATTATCAGAAGAATCAGACGCTGTGGTCGTGGTAGTTTCCGAAGAGACCCAGAAGATCGCACTTGCGTATCAGGGCATGTTTTATCGCAGTGTCGATGAAGATACGCTCAGAGGATTGTTAAATAAATTATTTTTTATCGGTAATGAAAAACGGTAAATCCGAGCCTGGAGAATTAATCATAATAATACACCTGCCAGGTTTACAGGATTGGTCTCATCTGGCTGAGGGAAAAGTTCTGTAACCCCTCTAGAGACTCCAGAAGAGAACCTCTTCGAGGCGGGGTATGATCGAAGACATCTCTATCCAAAAGGGATCTCTTTCCCGGAGGGATCTCTCCGAGGTGAGACGAGACAAATAAAACCCGTAACTGAGGTTTTACACCATATACTTTTATTGCAAGTCCTACGATTTTATAGGATAAATCTCTATTTATAAAGAATCTCTGCCTGCCCGACCCATCCGGCATCTGCCGGATGGCAGGCGGGCGTTCTCTGTCTCGAGGAGACTCCTAGAGCGGTTAATAATTAAGAATAAAAGACTTAACGAAACAGCACGATCTTTTGCGTATCTACTGTTCCTCTTGCCTTCATTACAACAAAATAGACACCGCTGGATAAACTGAAACCGCTGTCATTCGTCCCATCCCATTTAACCGTATAATTACCCTCTGACCGTACTTCATTATTGAGTAATTGTTTTACTTCTCTGCCAAGTAAATCCACAATCACTAAATCCACTTCTGCTTCTTCACCAATGGCATAGGAAATATTCGCCTCAGGATTGAATGGGTTCGGATATACCGATCTTAAAGCAAATCCTTCCGGAAGAATAGCTTCATCACTTCCTTTTACTGTAACTTCACGAATCCCGTGATATTCAACAACACCATCATAACTAACATCTGCAAGACGGTATTCATAGGTTATACCGGGTTGGACTTTACTGTCCTTATAACTGTATTCAGTTTTATGGGAAACGCTTCCCTGTCCTAACATGGCGGGATTATTCAGATAGATTGCAATCTCCTTCCATTCTTCAGCATTCGACATTCCTTGTTCGATATTCATTATTCTTCTTTCCAGAATAAATCCAAGATTCTCAATCTCGCTCTCAGTCGTCCACCTTAAAATGACAGCACCCCTTTCACTTATCGCGCTGAAGGAAGAAAGCTCAACAGGTAGCGAAATATCTCCGTCTCCGCTCAATGTCTTAGTCAGGGGTTGGCTATTCCCTCGTGAGAAGCCCGTGGATGTCTCATGCCAAGTCAACCCACTTTGTTCATTCGGATCAGCGATGGGCAAACTTGCTGTAAAGAGGTGCTCCCAGGAGTTCAAAGGCGGATACCAATTTGACCCTCCGCCCTCACTATTGTAATCGAGAGCCACCCAGCATTGGGCATTACCACCCGAGCGACCGGTACGAAAACCGTAGTTGGTGTTACCCGACAGAGAGGCATGGATGTTCGAGGTTGTAGGGTCATCCGACGTAAATCCGTCTTTGTTGACGTAGAAATAGAAATCGCAGTTGCCCAGAATGTTATTAGACCCCCCGCCCCAATCGTCTGTCCGTTTGATTTCCACATCCCATTTGAAGTTCCCTCCTTCAACTCTTGCATTGGTTATGCGTACTGATAACGATTGGGCTATTGTGGGTACAACCCAAAAAAACAACAACGGTAGAATCATTAGTAATCGTTTCATCGCACCATCCTCCTCTTAATTTTGGTGTTTCTTACGGAACCTGCGTACCTTTATTCCGGTTGTTCATGCATTTGTTGTTATCTGCAACCGTTACATTTCCGTCTAAATTAATGTCACCGTCCTCATAACCCTCATCGTTACGGTTATTCATAATGATATTGTTGTCTGCAACCGTGATGTTTCCATCTTGGTTACAGTCACCTCCATACATACCCCAGACTCCCGACTCAAGCTCTTTCACTCCGCCTGCCCCGTAGTACTTGTCGCTGCCCGATGTGAAATCGTAGAGCGCAGCACTTAGTCCGTTTAATGCAACCGCGTTGGCACTCATCACTGCCAAATGGTTCAGGTGCTTGACGACGATGTAGTAATTTCCGTCTGCAACTCCACCAAAAGCCAAATCAGTCGTTGACCCATCAATATCTGCAATATTGCCATCGCTCTTAATAAAAAAAGACTCTCTTCCAACTGCTGTACCGCCCGGTGTACTGCGGAGTTCAACAAAAATCCAGTCTGTAATACCATTTGGAACACTACTCACAGTTCGGCCGTCACTGTAAGGAGAAGTTGTGGGAATATACCCCCCTGTGTTCAAAGAAGTCGTCATGCTTCCGCCAGCCTGGTATGGGCCTTCCAACCAAATCTTCACTTTTGCCAATACCTCTCCCACTGTAACTGTCCCATTTTCAATAGTTGCGGAAATTGGATCGTTATCCAGGTCTCTTAAATCCACAGTATCAAAAGTCAGACTGCTCTCACCGATGTTCTTCGCCTTGAAAGTTATATGAGAAAGAATCCCGCTGCCACTAGCTACATAAGACCCAAGGATCGCTTCATCGCACTGAGCCCACCCTTCTATATTATTAAAGTCTGGAAAGGCCTGTGTGGATTGTCCACCGCTGCTCAG
>JAHIOG010000497.1 GCA_018895675.1 bacterium | reverse complement strand
TTGTGGGATTAATGCCTGGAACAGAGATGACAGTAGAAACCATTTTTGGAGTTTTTTGCGTAAACCCTATTGCGGATATAGATAAATTTCAACAAGCCCAACCGAGAAGTAACCTACCCGGAATAATCCTTTCCGAAGATAGTTTTGTGAATTTTCAGAAATGGCTTTCCAAAGTGCCCCTGTCTCAAAGAGTCGAAAAGGCTGTAAAAATAAATATAGTAAAGTGAGTTAATTATAACAACGATGAGGTTATGTATGAAAATGAGAGCCTGTAATCGAATCAGCATTGGGTGGCTTTACTCGATGGCGTTTGTTTTAATATTTACCACAAATGGTTTCGCACAATTGGACAGCTTGGTAGATACTGTTGCCGGGAAACAGGAGATGAAATTTCAAGAGTCTGTTGAGGAACAAGCCATTGGAGATATTCAGACCTTGCGTCAGTTTATCATAGATTCTTTACAGCTCATTCATGAAGAGCCATTTCAACAGCAACAAGACTCAATTGCTACGCTTTATAACGACCCAAAAGCCGCCCTTAAATACACTCTTCAATTGCTGGGTAGCACCATTCGATCTCTTCGAGACAGCCTGATGATTCTGGGCGACCAATTACGCGTTTTAGAAGATATCGACACCGGATATGATCTTATTCTGGAAGCAAAATATTTTAATTATGAAAAGACCTTAAAGCGGGAAGAAAAAAAGACAAAAAGCGGTTTTCGAATCCTCTCATCAGAAATCGAAAACATCCATCCTTTTCAAATAGAAGAGCTGGAAAAATATATCGATCGTTTTTATCCTGATGCCCATTGCGATTCCGTTCAGGACTATCTGACACAACTATATATTCGCCAGCAAGACTGGACAAATGCCGAGCTATCAATAATTAAATTTATTTATCTTTATCCCGAATCACCTTTATATGAAGAAATAAAAACGATTCGTTCAGGTATATTTCAGACAGAAAAAAGATACAGGGATTATTCTGATTATCTTATGGCCATTGTCAGCACAACGCCGGCTTATCCCAAAATGGATATACGTTATTTTAAATTCGTTGAACTATTAAAAGATTTTCCCGATACCGATGTCAAAGCGAATTTTTTAAAAGAGGCGCGAAAATTCCTTGATCTCTATCCTTTTTCAAGCCAGGCGTCTAAAGTATGTTTGTGGATTGCAGAAAATTATGCTCAAAGCCAAAGGTCTCAGAGCGCCTTCATCACATATAACCGTCTGATGATTTTTTATCCCAACAGCGTCGAAATGCCTCTCGCCCTTTATCAAACTGCTCAAACTCAGGAAAAGGACTTCGAAGAATATCAAAATGCTATAGACACATACTACCAGTTTATTGAACAATTTCCGGGTGATACTCTGACAGCTTACGCACATAACCGCATAGCAAAAATTGCCGATGTCCAATTAAAGAATTGGGAAAAAGCAATTGAAGAATATCAAACAGCCGCCGATCTTTTCCAGACCAACAATAAACCTGAAAAGAGCATAAAAACATTAAAGAGAAAAGCGGTGATTCTTGCCGATGAAATGAATCTCATACAGGATGCTGTTTTGACCTATTTATCAATAGACGAACGATTTCCCGGCACTACCGGTTCACACGAATCCATTATGGCAGCCGGCGACCTCCATAATCGTCATAAACAATACGAATCTGCAGTAGCCCAATACATGAGCCTGTATGAAAAATATCCCGAATCCGATAAAACGCTTCCTGCTCTGGAAAAAACGGTTAAGATCTATAATGAAGAGCTCAGCAATCAGGATAAAACAATCGAAATACTTAATTTGATCATTACTAATTACCCTGAAACAAAAAGCGAAGCCCGGGCTAATAAATTACTTAAGAAGCTGGAAAAGACAAAATAATCGAGTGATATTTACAACTATACGTAAAACAGTATTCCTATTGTTGGCTGCGACCTTGAAAATAAACATGGGTTTATTTTAATTTCTCCCAACAATGATGACCGGATATTAGGTGTTGAAGAAACAAGATTGACCGGTTCTTTTTGATTTCATCGTCAATCCAGGTATTCACACAATGCTATTGTGGCAAAAGGACGTAGTCAGCCAAGTGTATCATTTTCTGACGTACAGACAGTTCAAGTCATAATCCATGAAATTATATACGATATCGCAACGGTTCCCCCATAGGATTATAGGGAAGGTTTTTGCTTGTATATACTACTGCAAGAAGGCGATAGAAAGCACTGGATAACACCGCAGCGCCCCTTAACCAGCGCGCAGGATTACTGAAAACGGACCTTGCTTCGTCCCCAATCAGAAAATTCGTCAGATGAAGATAAATACCGGTGGAGCTGTACAGCCGGGCAAAAAGCATCGTGCTTTGACCATAATCAACATACCTGTCTAAAATGTTGTGAATCAAAAACACCGGCTTTCCCAGATCATGTTCAGGCAATGGATCAAACACTCTGTCTTCTAATCGCTGATAGTTAATTTTCAACAAGCGATCTATCTCTTCCGGCTCCATATCTCCTCTGAAGATCGACAACAGCTTGTTTTTTACATCTACATCCAGACGGTGAATATTACGCAGCGCAATATCAGTGCGGTTTTTCAATAAATCCTCTATGACGGATTTTACTCCGGGTGACAAATCCCGTTTAAAATACTCCTTGAAAATATTGTTCAGAAAAACAAATCTAGGCGAAGAGGCTGGTTCAAGATGGCTTAGTTTGCCAAATGCCCGTATTTTTCCGGTAAAGGCAAACTTGCTTGATGTTTTCATATCACTTACTGGTGAAAACAGCAGAATGCTTCGCACTAAGCAATTTATATTTTTATCGGTAACTGCCGACATAATGAAACGCGCGCTAAAATCGCTTCCGATAAGCACAATGCGTTTTGCATCTGCGATCTGATTATCGGATATTGCACGAACCACATGTTTAATATTTTCCACCGTTTTTAAAGACAGAGAGCCATTGTCCAGATCGGGATCTTCATAAATAACCGCATGATACCCCGCCAATGCAAGAGATTGCGCCAGCCGGTAGAAAAATCGTCGCTTTTTAATATACATCCCTATGCCGGCAATCAACAAAAACACGGGGCGCGCCCGATCCCTCTGTGTGGTATATAGAATCCCCGGCACGCTTTTATTACCATACGACAATGAAAGCCATTCTTTTTTAAAAACCGTACTGTTTTTTAAACACCAGTTGAACAGACATCTACTCCCCAGCATCAATACCAGGAAAACCGCTTTTACTGCAAGACGAATTAAATGGAGCATTTCCCGAAAAGTACGTGCTTGTTTCATTGAGTTGCTATCAATAACTTACCATTTGTGTTACATCGCTTACCCCCAGCAAATATAACTAAATGAATCAACGAAACCCAAAAAGAATAGATAACCCGATTTTCCCCACCGTCGCACAACTAACAAAATCGGAGCGTCAATTTCTGCGATCTCTACGGCAAAAGAAATACCGTTACCTGTATAAGATATTTTTAATCGAAGGGTTAAAACCTGTTCTGGAAGCCATTAATGCAGGATTCCCAGTGGAAAAAATATATGTTTCAAATGTATTTGCAAACAAAATGAGTGAGCTAGATTTTGAGACATTAAAAGCACAAAATAAAAATCTGCAATGCATCGATACCGCCGATATTCACTACATTAGCACGCTCACTACGCCGGAAGGAATCGTTGCGTTGGGAAAAATGATTAGCGAACAAGTCCCGCTTGAAAATTTAGCTTTATATCCCGCGGTTTATCTATACGAAATCAACGATCCCGGCAACCTTGGCGCTATATTAAGAACGGCTCGCTGGTTTGGAATAAAATCAGTAATGCTGTCACCAAATAGCGTCGATTTATTCAGTCCGAAAGTTGTGAGAAGTTCAATGGGTGCACATTTTGCGGTTTCTTGTTATCAGAATGTATTGTTTGATGATCTTGACAAATATTCCGCCCGTCACGGAATTCCGATTCTTGCCGCTGATATGTCCGGCGCTGCGCCGGACAAAAATCAAACCAATCGCTGGATCCTGGCCCTGGGAAGTGAATCCCACGGATTGCCGGAAGATATTATTAATAATGCAACCTGTGTAATTGGAATACCCCGCCACGGCTCCGGTGAATCCCTAAACCTTTCTATTTCTGCGGGAATTC
>JAHIOG010000496.1 GCA_018895675.1 bacterium | reverse complement strand
CAGGTTTTCTTTTTCCTTGAGTTTTTTTTCCAGATCTTTAATTACGGTCAAACAGGATTTTACATTTTCATTTTTCTCAAAGTCTTTGGTTTTCTTATCAAGTATCAATTGATAAACCATACCACCGAGTTCAGCAAATTGTTTTTCAATATCTCTTTTAATCTGGAAGATGTCCAATTTTACTTTTCCTAATTTCGTGACTTCTTCGGCTTTATCGGCTGCTTCCCGAGTCAATTCACCGGCTTTATCGGCAGCTTTGCTAGCCCATTCACCAAGACTTTTTTTTATGTCGCCCCATAAATTAGTCATTTCTCCTCCTTTTTGTTTTCCACTCGCAATATATCTTTAAAGGTAATTTAAATCAAGTATTTCATCAAATATTATAATATGAGGGTTCCAAATAAAAATGGGCTACCCCATATTTGGAATAGCCCATTATCTGATTATCTACCAATTAATACATTCCGCCCATTCCGCCGCCTGGAGGCATTGTATGAGCAGCCGGTTCAGCTTCGGGAATATCACAGACTATTGCTTCGGTTGTCAGCAGTAAACCAGCGATACTGGCTGCATTTTCCATTGCAATGCGGACAACTTTTGTCGGATCAATAATACCGGCTTTATAAAGATTTACGTATTCTTCTTTGTAAGCGTCAAATCCAAAATCATCAGCGCCTTCTTTTACTTTCTGAACGACGATTGAGGGTTCATGACCGGCATTTTTAACAATCTGACGAATTGGTTCTTCAATCGCTCTTTTTACGATCTTTACCCCAACCATCTGGTCGCTAGTGGCTTTGATACCATCCAGTTTGGATAGTACTCTCAACAATGCCACTCCACCACCGGGTACGATACCTTCTTCAACTGCCGCACGGGTTGCATGAAGAGCATCTTCCACACGGGCTTTTTTATCTTTCATTTCAATTTCAGTTGCAGCGCCAATTTCAAGAACGGCGACGCCACCGGACAGCTTCGCTAAACGTTCCTGCAATTTTTCTTTATCATAGTCGGATGTAGAGCTTTCGACCTGTGCCTTAATCTGTTTGATGCGTCCTTTGATATCTTCAGATTTCCCGCCACCTTCGACAATCGTTGTGTTGTCTTTGTCAATGGTAATACGCTTTGCTTGTCCTAAGTAGGAAACTGTCGCATTTTCCAGTTTGAAACCGCGTTCCTCAGAAATCACAGTGCCACCGGTTAAAACAGCAATATCTTCCAGCATCGCTTTACGACGATCGCCAAATCCGGGAGCCTTAACAGCAGCGACACGAAGTGTTCCTCTCAGTTTATTAACAACCAGAGTAGCCAGAGCTTCACTTTCAATATCTTCAGCAATGATTAAAAGCGGTTTACCCATCTGTGATACTTTTTCGAGAATTGGTAAAAGATCTTTCATGCTGCTGATCTTTTTATCATGAATCAGAATGTAAGGATCTTCCAAAGCCGCTTCCATCGATTCAGCGTTTGTAACAAAATAAGGGGAAATATATCCCCGATCGAATTGCATACCTTCAACAATTTTTAATCCGGTTTCAGTTGATTTTGCTTCTTCAACAGTAATAACACCGTCTTTACCAACTTTTTCCATGGCATCAGAAATCAATTGACCGATGACGGCATCGTTATTTGCGGAGATTGTGCCAACCTGGGCGATTTTTTCTTTGCTTCCAGTAACTTCTTTGCTGATCTCTTTTAAACCTTTTACCACTTCGATAGTAGCAAGATCGATACCCCTTTTGATTTCCATTGGATCCGCACCTGCTGTGACATTTTTAATCCCTTCTGCAATAATTGCCTGCGCAATAACTGTTGCGGTCGTCGTACCGTCACCTACAATATCAGAAGTCTTAGAAGCAACTTCTTTGACCATCTGAGCGCCAATATTTTCCATTTTATCTTCAAGCTCGATCTCTTTTGCAACGGTTACACCGTCTTTAGTAATCGTGGGAGATCCGTATTTCTTTTCAATAACTACGTTGCGTCCCTTGGGACCAAGGGTAACTTTAACGGCATTGGCTAATTTATCGACACCTTCTTTGAGAGCCGTTCTTGCTTTTACATCATATTCTATCCGCTTTGCCATTATTTGTGCTCCTTTCTACCTGAGCTAATGATAGCTAAAATATCACTTTCTCTCATAATTAGATGTTCTTCACCATCAATGGTAACCTCTGTACCGGAATACTTTCCATACAGAATCTTATCTCCGGTTTTTACTTCCATGGGTACTTTAGTACCATTATCACTGACTTTCCCCGGTCCGGTTGCAACGACTGTGCCTTCCTGAGGTTTTTCCTTTGCAGTGTCCGGAAGAATAATTCCACCAGAAGTTTTTTCTTCCGCTTCAGCTGGTTTCACAACCACTCGATCTGCTAAAGGTTTAATTGCCATATCATTTCTCCTTTCAAATTTTTTAGCACTCTAATATTTAAACT
>JAHIOG010000495.1 GCA_018895675.1 bacterium | reverse complement strand
TCACTGGATAACGAAAAACTGTTTGTGTGCATCCATACACATATTGATCCCAACATCCCTTTTATAGACTCCATCACTCCAATAATCCCGGGTGCGAACTGGGCAGAGCGGGAAGTTCGTGACATGATCGGGGTTCATCCACGGAATCACCCGGATCCCCGTCGATTGGTACTTGCTGATGATTGGCCCGATGATGTTTACCCTTTATGTAGAGACTTCCCTTACGACTACAAACCTCCTGCCCGACCTCAAAACAGGGTGAAATTAGCACCACCACCTAAAGGTGCCAAGGTTGTACCCATTGGTCCTTTTTTTCCGGTTTTAGAAGAGCCCGCTTACTTTAAGGTCTTTGTTGAGGGTGAGAAAGTCGTAGGCTGTGACTACAGGGGATTCTATAATCATAGAGGTATAGAAAAACTCGCTGACAGCGTCCAGACCTACAACCAAATATGCTTTATGGCTGAACGCATTTGCGGTATTTGTGGATTTGTGCATTCATGCTGTTACTGTCAGGCTATTGAAGAAGCTGCAGACATAAAAGTGCCTCCCCGAGCCCAATACATCCGCACTATTATGCTGGAGCTGGAAAGGATAGCAAGTCACCTCTTATGGGTTGGGATTGCTGGTCATATCATTGGATTTGATACCATCCTGATGCATAGCTGGCGCATCCGGGAACCCGTAATGTGGTTGTGCGAACAGATTACCGGCAACAGAAAAACTTACGGTATGAACCTAATAGGAGGAGTAAGAAGAGATATTCACAAGGAATTACATCCAAAAGTTTATGAAACAATCGATAAAATTGAGAAGGAATTAAAGGCTCTAGTGAATGCTATTCTTGGCGACACTTCTTTGCATGTCAGATTAAAAAAGGTGGGTGTACTAACAAAGGATGAGGCTTTAGATATGTGTGTGGTCGGTCCTGTTGCTAGAGCCTCAGGAGTGAATATCGACTCTCGTAGGGATCATCCCTATGCTGCCTATGACAAGCTGCAATTTAAAGTTCCAGTTAAGCAGGATGGGTGTTGTTGGTCTCGTACTTTAGTCCGATTAGAGGAATTATTTGAATCAGTAAAGATCATAAGACAAGCACTCAGAGAAATGCCTGAAGGAGAGATCATGGCTCACGTGGAAGAGATTCCACCTAATAAAGAAGCTATCTGTGTGGTAGAAGCCCCACGTGGTGAAGCCATACATTACGTGTTAACTGGTAGTGAAAATCGACCTTATCGCTGGAAAGTAAGAGCCCCGACCTATCCCAATCTTCAGGTTGTTCCGGCAATCATTAAGAATGAACAAATAGCAGATGTCCTTATTGCAATCGGCAGCCTCGATCCTTGTTTCTCGTGTACAGAGCGAATGATCGTAGTGAAGAAAAAAACCGATAAGCAAACTTTAAATTGTCAGGATTTAATGAGCCTGAGTAGAGAAAAGACTGAGAAAATAAAGAAAAATATTTAGGTATTAAATTGGCAAATAGCACATTTGAAAGCACAAACTTTTTAAATGTAGAGAACACAAAGAAGGTACAAAAATTACTGAGTTTTTATTACACTTACATGTTTTACAACCACTCAGCTAACTTTGCGGTTAATTTAAGGGGATAGCAGTCATGTTCAAGACTCTATTAAACAAATGCTTCAAGAAATCCATCTGGGTTTATCACACAAATACCGGAGCCTGTAACGGCTGTGACATCGAGGTAATTAATGCGTTGACACCCTATTATGACGCTGAGAGATTCGGGATCAAATTAGTGGGAACCCCTCGGCACGCTGATGCACTATTAGTTTGCGGCCCCGTGACCCGACAAGTAGTTCCCGCCCTCAAATGTTTGTACGATTCTGTGCCCGATCCTAAGTTGATCATTGCTATTGGATCCTGTGCCATTGGTGGTGGAATTTGGTACAACACCTACAATGTTATAGGTGGTGTTGATAAAGTACTTCCTGTTGATTACTTCATCCCCGGATGTCCACCCCGCCCTGAAGCTATCCTTTATGGCATTGCAGTGGCATTAGGATTAGTTAAGAAGAAAGTTTCTCCAGTAATCTTAAAAGAAGAAAGTCCCGAAAAATGGATGACATTTTAAGAGCCATATTCTATACAATTATCTTTCCAGGTTTAATTTTTACTTGTGTCTTCGGCCTTTTCTTCTGTTGGGTCGATAGAAAGATAGCCGCACGAATCCAAAGTAGAATAGGACCACCCTGGTATCAGTGTTATGCCGATGTTCTCAAACTGATGGGCAAAACGATGATAATACCCAGAGGGAGCAGAAAGGCTGGTTTTTTATTGGCTCCTCTTTTAGGATTAGCCGGCATCACTCTGGTATCGACCATAATCTGGAGAGTAAACATAAACCAGGAAGTAAGTTTTGTAGGTGACTTGATTGTAGTGCTTTACTTATTGATTCTACCTTCTCTTGCTTTAATTATGGGTGGTTCTTCTTCGCGAAATCCTTTTGGAGTCATAGGCGCTAGCAGGGAAATGAAAATGATATTAGCATATGAACTGCCATTTCTCATTGCAATTATTACCGTTATATTGAAGGTCAAATCAATACTCTTGGGAGAGATTATCACATTTCAATCCATTCAGGGAGTTTTAGTGGGAAATCCTTCGTGTGTAATTGCTTTTATCGTCTGTCTCCCTTGTATTCAGGCTAAACTCACCTACATACCTTTCGATATTCCGGAGGCAGAAACAGAAATTATTGGGGGCACTCTGGCAGAATATTCCGGCGTCTCGCTTGCTATATTCAAATTAACCAATGCTATGATGTTATTTATCTTACCCTTCTTTTTGATTTCTCTTTTTTTCGGTGGAATTAATTTCAATATAAAAGGAATTCTAATTGTACTGGTTGAATATCTGGCAATTCTTCTTCTAATAATATTAATCAAAACAACTCATCCTCGCCTCCGTATTGATCAGGCAATTAAGTTCTTCTGGTGGCTTGTGACTCCGCTTGCGGTTGTCGGGATGATTCTGGCACTGATAGGAGAGTAAAAATGAATTTGATTCTTCTCATTCCGATTATATTGCCAATAACTATAGGATTTATATGTCTAATTGTTCCTTGGCAGCGAATCAGGGAGGTATTCACTTTTATTGGGATGCTACTGACCACTGCTGTGGCTTTGAAAATCCTACTTTTGAATGAACTCAGATTGCAGATAGAGTGGATTACCCTCTCTTCTGCGCAAATAAATTTTGATCTTATCTCCTACCACTTTAGCGCCTTCATTCTCCTTGCTTGCTCGTTTTTCGGATTGTTAATCACAATCTATTCTCTAAAACAGATGAAAGGCAAATATCATTTGAAAGAATATTACATCTATCTACTTTGGACGGTGGGGATTGCTAATGGTTCTATCCTTTCTAACAATCTGGTTATTCTACTGATTTTTTGGAGTATTATGCCGGTATTGTTATATCTTCTTATAGATATTAGTGGGTCTGGCTCTGGAAAAGCGGCATTAAAGAGTATTATCATCGTAGGAGGTTCAGATTTTCTCATGTTATTGGGTGTGGTTATTATCTGGCATCTTAAAGGCACCATAACAATGAATGAGATAATAATCCCCATAGAAGATGGATTGTCTACAGCAGCTTTTATTCTTCTGACAATTGGAGCCGTTGCTAAGGCAGGTGCTATGCCTTTTCATAGCTGGATTCCGGATGCAGCTGAAGTTGCCCACGTACCAGTTATGGCTTTTCTCCCAGCAGCGCTCGATAAGCTACTTGGAATTTACCTCTTGGTTAGGATCGCTTTAGACCTCTTCATAATGGATTATAGTATGAAGGTTCTCTTGATGAGCATCGGTGCAGTCACCATAATTGCCGCTGTGATGATGGCCCTGGTTCAAAAAGATCTGAGAAAGTTGCTCTCTTATCATGCCGTCTCGCAAGTCGGGTATATGGTTTTGGGGATCGGCACCGGAACACTAATAGGGATTGCTGGCGGGTTATTTCACATGTTGAATAACGTCATTTACAAATGTTGTCTCTTTCTGTGTTGCGGGGCGGTTGAACACAGAATAAAAACAACTAACTTAGAAAGGTTAGGCGGTTTAGCCAGGACGATGCCGGTGACTTTCATTACCTGTGTGATTGCGGCCCTCTCCATATCCGGGATTCCCCCCTTAAATGGGTTTGTCTCCAAATGGATGGTGTATCAAGGGATAATCGATGTAGGTGGTTCAATATGGCCTATTTTTTTAATTGCCGCCATGTTTGGTAGTGCATTAACCCTGGCCTCTTTTGTAAAAGTTCTTCATTCGGTCTTCTTGGGTGAAATGCCAAAAGAGATCATGGAACCGAAGGAAGTGGAATTCTCGATGAAAGTTCCTTTGGTAATCCTTGCTCTTTTCTGTGTGTTTTTTGGGATCTTTGCTCAATTCCCTTTAAAATATTTTATTGGACCGGTGTTGGAAGTAAGATTCAGTGGAATTGGGGAAGCTATTAACCTTAATGGGATGTGGAGCCCTACATTAGCCACTACTCTTCTTGCTTTCAGCCTGGTATGCGGGATAATCTTCTATCGATTAGGAAACATTAAGGCTTTGAAAGAGGGGGATATTTTCGTGGGTGGAGAGCCTATCGATTGTGAGGAGCTAAGAATATCAGGAATTCATTTTTACGATACTATTGAATCTACTGGCTTTTTAAAGTACCTGTATAAAAAAGCAAAGGCACGAGCATTTGATCCTTATGAATGGGGAAAAACCATCTCTTTTTCTCTTTACTCGGGTTTAAGTAAGATACACAGGGGTATTTTACCAATTTATATACTCTGGATTATCATCGGATTTGCAGTTTTATTGTTCATATTGATGAAATGAAAAATGCAAACGATGTACCAGATGTACTCGAGGCAACTCTGGGGAATAATTCTCCATGACTGAGGTCGAATTCTTCACATAATAAGCAACTCTAACTATTCAAAAATAGCTGCCTGAATATATATTTTGGGCGCAAGTTATTGTATAACAGCCAATTGGGATTTGATCCATCAGGCTGTTTTGTTATTTGGTATAGAATTTGACGCTACCACAAGTAAGATGATTAATAGAACAGAAAATATTACAATACTTATTATTGATGATGATGAATCCATGTGTGATGCATGTGTGCAGACATACGTGAAAAGTGGTTATATAGTAGATATTGCAGGCGATGGTATTTCTGGCATGCAAAAGGTTAAAGATATAAATCCCGATCTTGTGCTTGTTGACCTGAAAATGCCCGGGATAAGTGGTATGGTTGTGCTTGAAGAGATTAAAAAAATTGACCCGGAAATTGTTACTATAGTGATAACGGGTTATGCGTCAATAGATTCGGCAATCGAATCGATGAAAAAAGGCGCATACGATTTTTTGCCTAAGCCGTTTACTCCTGAAGAGCTACGACTGATCACTAAAAGAGCCCTTGAGAAAAGGCGATTGACTATTGAATCTAATCGCTTACTTCAAGAGAAAAATGAAATGAGAGAAGGATTCATTAGTATGGTTTCACATCAACTTAGAACTCCTCTTGTTGCTGTGCAGCAATATTTTGAAGTAATTCTCGGTGGTATGGCTGGTGAAGTCAATGATGAACAAAGAGAGATGCTGGAGAGGTCTAAAATTCGCATTGACCAGCTGATATATTTAATCAAGGACTGGCTTAATCTATCAAAGATAGATGCTAATAGGATTGTAAAAAAATTGGCATCGGTAAATATAACTTCAATTTTCACGAATATTTTTAATTTGATGCAGACAATTGCAAAGGAAAAGAACATTACTCTAAAGATGGATATTCCTGAAAATCTTCCTACAATTTCTGCTGATAAGGAAACTCTGGAACAGGCGTTCTTAAATTTGGTTGATAATGGAATAAAATATGGTAATTATGGTGGAAGTCTGTTTGTTGGTGCAAAAGAAAAGAATGGATATATAGAGGTGAGTATTTCTGATAATGGTATCGGAATTCCAGAGGATAAATTGCCTTTTATCTTCGAACAATTTTATCAAGTTGAATTTAAATCTGATAGTACCGGCTTGGGCTTATCAATTGTAAAAAGGATAATGGATGCTCATTCCGCTACTATCAAGGTAACAAGTAAACCTGAGAAGGGGAGTACTTTTACAGTGCTTTTGCCAAAAAGTGAGGAGGAGAAATGAAGGGAGCAAAAATTTTACTCGTAGATGATGATGTCGATTTTTGCAAATCTACAACTAAAATATTGGAAAGTAACGGACATGATATTGTTACGGCATTCGATGGAAAAGAGGCGCTACGGAAGTTTAAAAAAGAGAAACCTGACCTTGTAATATTGGACATAATGTTGCCGGGTGAAGATGGTTTTTCAATATGCAGTGAGTTAAAGAAAATGACAGGCTTATTGGAGATACCAATCCTTATTTTGACATCTGTCAGTACCGAATTTGAGGGAAAAAAATACGCAGAGAGAATCGCTTTATACCACAATGCCGATGATTTTGCGGAGAAACCCATTGATCCAAAAGAATTACTTGCAAGAGTCTATGCATTGATTACTCGAAGGAGAATCACTGTCTCTGAACCGACAAATAAAAAGAAAGTACTGATTATTGATGGTGATATAGATTTTGTACGCTCAATGCGGGAGTTATTAGAATCGAATGATTTTGAAGTACAGTCTGCAGATACTGCAAATGGGGGAATTAAGATGGCTAAGGCGATGCTGCCTGATCTTATATTAATAGATGCTATGCTTCCAGATAAAGACGGCTTTACAGTATCACGTGAATTAAAGACAGATACTCGAACATATAATATACCCATTATTATGCTAACAGCTCTTGATAAGCAATTTAGAAAGCCCGATTTTGCGCGTACTATGGCTGGTACACATAAGGTAGATGAGTTTATTCCTAAACCAATAAAGTCTGAACATATATTGGCAAAGATACGAAAATATGTTTAGTAGAGTTAGATGCTTATAAGAATGAGATGAGCAATTATAAAACATTATTTACAGTTATTTGCATCGATTCTTATGATATTATGGTTTTATGTGAATTACTTCCTCGACCTTTCCAACAACTACTGGAAAGGAGAGATAGTGATAATTAGGAGGGAAAATGGACAAAAAGAGAATCTTTATTATTGATGATGATGTTGATTTCGTAAAAGCAGTCAAGAATATACTGGAAAAAAATTCTTATGAATGTACTTGCGCATATTCGGCAAAAGAGGGTCTTGAAAAAGTCAAGGAAGTTAAGCCTGACTTAATTGTACTCGATATTATGATGGAACATATTACAGCTGGTTTGGGAGTCGTTAATAAACTAAGAAATCCGGACAGGGATTCGCCATATTTTGAGTGTTCCAAGATACCGATATTAATAATAACTAGTATCCAGAAGATAATGGAAACAAATTTTAAGGAAATAGCCGGTACACAACTTCTGCCCGTAGATGACTTTCTTGAAAAGCCGGTTCCGGCTAAAGTGCTCTTAGAAAGAGTTAAGCTACTTACCAAAACAGTATCTCTTGAAGAACTTCTTGCCAAGGCCAGGAAACCGGGAGAGGATGCTATGGAGTTGCATCCTTATTATCATGGTAAGATTTCAGTTGTACCTAAATGCTGTATCAGGGATTTCAATGATTTTGCAATCTGGTATACACCTGGTGTTGCTGAACCTTGCCGTGATATTAACAAGAATCCTCAAAAGGTTTATGAGCATACAAGTAAGGGTAATCTTGTAGCAGTTGTATCTGATGGAACAAGAGTTTTAGGTCTTGGTGATATAGGACCTGAAGCCGGCTTGCCTGTAATGGAGGGAAAGGCAATCCTTTTTAAATATTTAGGTGGTGTTGACGCTTTTCCTATAATGTTAGATACCAAGGATCCAGAAGAAATAATTACTGCATGTAAGTGGTTGAAGCCAACATTTGGTGGAATAAATCTGGAGGATATTGCTAAACCGAAGTGCTTCTATATTTTGGACCGATTAAGAAAAGAAATGAATATTCCTGTGTGGCATGATGACCAGCAAGGAACAGCGGCAGTAACTTTAGCTGGATTAATAAATGCATTAAAATTTGTTGAGAAAGAGATAGGAGAAGCAAAGATAACAATGATAGGAGCCGGTGCTTCGAATTTGTGTGTTGCAAGAGTTATAATTAGTGCAGGTGTTAATCCTGAAAATATAATAATGGTCGATACTAAGGGTATACTTCATAAAAATAGGAAAGACCTTGATAATCCAGAGAATAAAGAGAAATGGGAAATGTGTGAAAAAACAAATGTCGAAGGAAGAATAGGAGGAATTCCTGAAGCTCTGAAAGGTGCAGATGTCTGTATTGCTTTGTCGAAATCCGGGCCAGGTGTAATTAAACCTGAGTGGGTAAAAAGCATGGCAAACGATGCAATAGTTTTTGCATGTGCCAATCCTGTTCCAGAGATATGGCCCTGGGAAGCAAAAGAGGCTGGCGCAAAAATAGTTGCAACCGGAAGATCGGATTTTCCTAATCAGGTCAACAATTCTCTGGGATTTCCTGGAATATTTAGGGGAACTCTTGATGTAATGGCAAAAACAATAACAGATGAGATGTGTATAGCGGCAGCTTACGAGCTCGCAAAATGTGCTGAAGATAAAGGTTTTTCAGAAGAGTACATAATCCCCAGTATGGATGAATGGGAAGTTTATCCAAGAGAAGCGACTGCTGTGGGAATGAAAGCAATCGAACAAGGTGTTGCCAGAATAATGATGTCAAGAGAGGAATTGTATAAGAAGGCGGAAACCATGATAAAACTTGCTCGGGAAGAAACTGAGTCATTAATGAAAGGTGGTTTTATAAAAATGCCTAAAAAACAGGAGGCGAAATGATCATATTATGCCTTAATTGTGGAAGCTCATCTGTGAAATATAGGCTATATGACTGGAACAAAAAGCAAACTATTGCAACTGGAATTGTTGAGAGAGTGACAAGTAAAGGCAGCTTTTGCATACAGGAAGTCACTGGGCAGGACAGTGTCAGGGTTGAAAGTGAGTGTCCAACACATCGCGAGGCGATAAAACTTATTATTGAAATGCTTACATCTCTAAAAGAGGGTGTAATCAAGGAACTTATGGGAATATCCGCAGTTGGACATCGTGTTGTTCATGGTGGTGAGAGGTTTGCTAAATCTGTTATTATAACCGATGAAGTTGTTGAGGAATTTAAGAAGTTAGCAGATTTGGCACCACTTCATAATCTACCAAATATACTTGGTATAGAAGCAGCAAAAGAGTTGTTACCTAATGTTCCACATATGGCAATTATGGATACAGCATGGCACCAAACAATGCCTAAATATGTATTTACGTACGCTCTGCCTTATGAATGGTATGAGAAATATAAAATAAGAAGATATGGATTTCATGGGACATCTCTTCTTTATGTTTCAAGAAGGGCATCGGTTCTCCTGGGAAAAGATCCTTTTGAATGTAATCTTATCATATGTCACATTGGGAATGGTGTGTCTTTGAATGCAGTTAAAAATGGGATATCTTTTGATACAAGTATGGGATTTACACCGTTAGAAGGATTGGTGATGGGGACGAGAGCTGGAGACCATGATGCAGCTATTGATTTCTATATAATGGATAAGGAGAACTATTCAGCCAATGAGATGAATTCAATACTTAATAAAAAGTCCGGTATCCTGGGTATAACAGGTGAATATAATGATAGACGTGAAGTAATCGAGGCAGCCGAGAGAGGCGATGAGAGAGCTAAACTTGCACTTGATATTGAGACATACAGAATTAGGAAATATATTGGTGCCTACGCAGCGGCAATAGGTGGTATTGATGCTATCGTCTTTACAGCAGGAGTTGGTGAGATGTGCGATCTTATAAGGGCAAGGGCTCTGGATGGTCTGGATTTTATGGGAATCAAATATGATAAAAATAAAAATAAGATTGCAAAGACAAGAAATGCGGAATGTGATATCAGTGCTGAGGATTCCAAGGTAAAGATTTATGTAATTCCAACAGATGAAGAAAGAGTCTTTATAGAAGATGTTGTAGCTCTTTACGAAAAATCGAGGGGTAATAAGGTAAGATATACTTACAGATTCCAATCGCCCTATTATAGAAATTCACTTCGTGATAGGGAATTTGAGAAAGAGTGTGAAAAGAATCCGGAACTTCATAAAGTAGTAGCTAAAGTAAATTAGGTAATTAATTTTTTATTGATTTCAAAATCACAATAAATCTTTAATACTTGCTGATAATAAGTAGTATTTTAGGATAAGATAGGGAAATAGCTTTCAGAAGACTCAACCTAAGAAAATTTCTCTTAGCGATGATATTTTAGGTTTGGTCTTCCAGAAGTGTTTACTTTTCTCAATAAAATTCAGGGGGATGTTATACTTCAGCCATTTTGATGATTTTTTTGGTATATTTATATCTATAAAATTTCTTTTATAATTGGATAAATTAATTTAAAATATTAAGAATCATAAAAGATGTAAGTAAATAGGAAATTGATATTGTATAGAAATCCAAATGGTAGTTGAAATTCCTTGTGGTAAAGAAGAAAAAATCACTAAAATAAAAAAATATAATCTTTTAAGGTTATTAATAATAATATATTAGGAGGTATCATGGAGAAAGTTTCAATTATTGGCAGTGGCAATGTAGGGGTTGCAGCGGCATTTTATTTGGCTGAGATGGGTATTGCGAATATTATGCTTATTGATATTTTAGAAGGTAAAGCAGAAGGAAGTGCACTTGACCTTGCTGAAGCTTCACCTTTACGGGGTTATGACATTAAAATTCAGGGATCTTCTCATATTGAAGATATTAAAGGCTCTAAAGTTGTTGTAATAACTGCAGGTAAAGTTAGAAAACCCAACACCTTACGTCTTGAGTTACTTGAAGTTAATGTGAAGATTATTGATCCGATAATAGAAGATGTCAAAAAGTATGCTCCGAAATCAATCGTTATTGTTATAACTGAACCTGTTACAACTTTAACTTATTACACTTTTAAAAAGACAGGATTTGACAGAATGAAGGTAATTGGAGTTGCAGGGAAACTTGATGTTACGCGGGTTTGTGAATATACTGCACAGGAACTTGGCGTTACATCGGTTGAAGTAAGTGCCCTTGTTTTAGGAGGTCATCATAAATTCATGGTTATACCTCCAGAATTTATTCGGGTTTGTGGCATACCGATCAATGAGTTACTTCCCAAAGAAAAAGTTGATAAAATAATATCAGAAGCCAGGGAAGCAGGAACAACTATTCTATCACTGTTAAAAAGGCAGACATCTATGTATTCTCCCGGTGCTTCCATAGCAGAAACTGTGGGTGCAATCATAAATGATACCAGAGCAATACTATGTGTTCCGACGTGCCTTGATGGAGAGTATGGTTATAAAAATATTTGTTTAGGTGTACCAGTTCAACTTGGAAAGAATGGCGTTGAGAAAATAATCGAACTTGAATTATCCCTGCCTATAAGAAAAGAACTGCAGGTATCAGCGGATATAATCAATAAAACTATTGAATCAATGGGAATTTAGGGGGTCATCATGAAAGTTAGTATTATTGGAAGTGGAAACGTTGGTGTAGCAACAGCACTATATTTAATTGAAAAAAAAGTTTCAGATATAGTATTAATTGATATTGTCGACGGATGGGCTGAAGGAAAAGCTTTGGATATTGTACATGCCTCACCTATCCGAAAATACGATGTATCTGTTAATGGATATACCGATATATCAATGATCAAAGATTCTGAAGTGGTTGTTGTAACAGCCGGTAAACCGAGATTGCCAGGTATGTCCAGGGAAGATTTGCTTCGTGATAATGTAAAAATTATGAAGAGTGTATCGGAAAGCATTGCTAAATATGCTCCTAATGCTGTGGTGATCACAGTTACAAATCCGCTTGATATTTTAGCTTATGTTGCTCTAAAAGTCACAGGATTTGCCTTAAAAAAAGTTATTGGGATGGCTGGCATACTGGATTCATCAAGATTCAGATATTTTATAGCTGAAGAACTTGGAGTCAGTCCCAAAAATGTAACTGCTTTAGTACTTGGCGGTCATGGAGACCTTATGGTCCCATTACCCAGATATTCCACAGTGCATGGTATCCCGATTACAGATTTGCTGCCAAAAGACAAGATAGACAGATTAATTGAACGAACCAGAAAAGCAGGTGGAGAAATCGTTGCCTACCTTAAAACCGGTAGTGCTTACTGGTCACCCGGAAGTTCTGCTGCTGAGATGGTTGAATGCATTGTGCGAGACAGAAACAGAATCGTTCCCTGTTCTGCCTATTTGAGGGGAGAATATGGAATCGACGGTCTATTTGCAGGTGTACCGATTGTAATTGGAAAAAATGGTGTTGAAAAAATAATTGAATTATCACTTACAACGGAAGAGAAGCAGGCTCTTCATCTTTCTGCTGATAAAGTAAGAGAAGTTATAGAAAAAATTGAATCTGAACAATTAATTTAATGCAGATAAAAATTCCTTATTGGGGAGAAGAATTAACAGTATCTCTCCCCGAACAAAATATCGGAGAAATAGTATATCCGAATACTGTTGAAATTCGACCTGAAAAAGAAGTTCTCTTTGATGCATTAAACAGCCCGGTTGATTTTAAAAGTTTTGACGATTTTGCAAAAGGCAATGAGCCCATTCTCTTTATTATAAATGATGCTACCAGACCTACACCAAGTGCGAGAATAATAGACCTGCTCTGGGATAAAATACTGAATAAAAGCATTAAGTTCTTAGTTGCTACAGGTGCTCATAGAGCTCCAAGCAAAGATGAATACCTTGAAATTTTTGGATATCATTTTCGCGAATTGGAAAAAAAAATATTTTCCCACGATTCTAAGAATGAAGCTGGGAATGTCTTTGTTGGTGTAACTAAAAATGGCACTGAAGTCTTTTTTAATAAACTGGTAATTGAAGCAGAAAAGATAGTCTATATCACATCGGTTGAGCCTCATTATTTTGCAGGCTATACTGGTGGAGCAAAGTCCTTTTTACCCGGAATTTCCGGATATGAGACTATTGAACGAAATCATGAACTGGCTTTGAATGCGACAGCAAAAGCTCTTGTAACCGAAGGAAATCCGGTTAGAGACGACATCAAAGAAGCCTATGATTGTATAGCAAAAGACAAACAGATTTTTTCAATTCAAACTGTTCTGAATAAAGATCATAAAATCTATTATTGCGCCTGTGGAGAAACTCACAAAGCATTCAAATTGGCATGTGAAAAAGCAAAAGACGTATTTTCAGTGGAAATCAGAGATAGGGCAGATATCGTGGTCGCAGTTGCACCTTATCCGATGGATATCGACCTTTACCAATCTCAGAAAGCAATTGATAATAGCAAACTTGCGTTGAACCCAAATGGGATTCTCATTTTGGTTTCGAGTTGTCGAAAAGGTATAGGTGGAGAGAGTTTCATAAAATTATTGAGTGAAGCCAGAAACCCGGATGAAGTTTTTGATAAGATTGAAAAAGGATATAAATTGGGTTATCATAAGGCAGCTAAAATGGCAGAAATTATGAAATGGGCATCCTTATGGGCATACACAAATTTAAAACCAGAATTATTGAATAGAATATTTATTAAAGGGTATACTAATTTGCAGGAAGCTATAGAAGCCACTTTAAAAGAGAAAGGTAATGAAAAAATCCTTTTTATGATGGATGCCAGCTTAACTGTTCCACGAATAGCACAGCGTATATTTCATAAGAGAAAATTTATTCATGGACCGACGGTAGATAAAAAAGTAAAAAATCATATTAAGCTTGACGATTTATTTGTCGATTAACCCGTTCCTATGCTTTCTGACTACCAATAAATAATTATATACCATTTGTAATTTCAATTGTGATGAATTTTTTATTTAAAAGGAAGGAAATGAATTATGTCGAGTTTACCAAGTGATAAGTATTACAAAGATTTAACAGAAATGTCTCCGCTTCGAGCAATTGCTGAAGCAGTACTTTTAAATCCAAAAGTGCGAAAGATAAACATTGCTGAAGCTTATGAAATGGCAAAAAACCAAGCTGGTGTATCAGAAACAGACTTAGAAATATATCCTCGGACAGCTGCGCTTTTTGGACTGCCAAAAGGAGCAAAGGTCCTAAATGATTGTCATGGTAAAATTATTGGTAGAACTGCAAAAGCGAGGAGATTTTATAATCGGATTCCTGCAGCAGATAAGAAAAAGGTTGAAGGTGATATTAGAGAAGCAATATATCAGCTTGAACATTATGACCTTATTAAAGCAGAAGCAGTGATAGGATTGGATCCCGATTTAATGATAAAGGCAACTTTCGTTACATCAACAAACGATGCAAGTAATGTGTTTAACTGGTTGTCAAATTTTAACCCAATCGAATTGACAGAAGAATATGAAAACAGCAAAGTTCTGCCAATTCAGGATATTATAATTGTGGCATTTAACGAATGGACATGTGATGACCCATATTATCATAATGTTGGTGCGCCGCAACTTGCCTTAGTTGACGAAAAACATAATGTGATTTTCAATTTGGGGATGCGCTATTTTGGTGAACGTAAAAAAGGGACCCTGACTCTTGCGTGGTCTTCCGGTATGAGATTGGGAATGGCTGCTTGTCATGGCGGCATTAAAGAGATTGATTTTTCTGAATGTGATAATAAAGAACATAGAGTTTTAGGAAAGAAATCTATAGCATTTTTTGGACTTTCGGGAACTGGAAAGTCTTCTCATACAAATTCACATGATAATGGAGGTACATTACCTAAAGGTTTTAAGAAAGCGACGCTTCACGATGATGCATTTCAGATTGACACAGAAGGAAAGGTTTGTCGCGTTTGGGAACCTTCGCTCTTTGATAAAACAGATAGTCGAAATACAGACCATCCGGATTGGGAGTATTGTCTTGCGGTTATGAATCACGCTTTGATAAAAAACGATGGAAAGTTACTTCCCCTCGGACGTGATATTCGTCAGGCAAATGGACGGGCTCTTTTTGACCGCGACCTTCTTGGAAAATGGGTAAATAGGTGTAGTTTTCCTAAAGCACTGGTCTGGCTCATGAAAGATACAATTTTACCGCCTGCACTAAAATATAAAGACAAATATCTTGCTGTTGCGATGGGAGCGGCATTAATTACAAAAAGAAGCAGAGCCGAAAATGTAACAGAGGAGGAATTAGCAAAATTGGTTTTTGAACCATTTGCAAATCCATTTAGAGTTTATGAACTTTATAAAGATGTCGAGGCATTTCTAAAAGTGTTAGAAACGGGTGCAGAGTGTTACACTTTCAATTCATCTGGATACTGGAAATCCTCTGATGAGCATTTGGAAAATATTGAACTCCAGACTTCGCTTACGATTCACACTGGTATTTTGATGGACCAAATTGAGTGGGAAGATTGGAAATTATTACCTGGAGCGATGATTCCTACAAAAGAATCTATCGATAAGTTACTTCCAGGTTATTATGAAAAATATAATCCATATAAGCGCACCAATCCAGAAGGATATATAGCATTAATAAAAGATCGTTTTGAGCAACGCTGTGAGTTTTTGAAGTCATCGGATCTATTATCGAAACCAGCGCTGCTTGGAAAATTGGTAAATGCTCTGTAAATTAATTCGTGAATTAGTTATTTAAATGGCGAGCCAAAATGAGTCAAAAAGAACTAATTGGCATCGACTTTTAGGATTGGTTTCAGCGCCACTATTTTCTTAGCTGGGTTTTGAGGCAAAAATCGAGGTTGGTCTTATACAGCAATCACAATACGTTGACACTATCGTTGTACAAAGATTAGAGGGAAAACCTCATTTCTCAGTACTATTTCGGATTTTCGGTGAAGATTTGAAGAAAATAAATGAACATAAACTAATTTCGTTCAAATCGGCTAGCGAATCTTTTGATACAGAAGCATTAGAGGAATTTTTCGGACATTTTTTGCGAATTACAGAAAAATCAACAATCTTAACCGTGAAAAAATCAATTTGTATGCGATAGTTTATCATTATCCCAGAAAGCTTTTTAAACACTTTGAAGACACTAAAATTTTGAATATTGTCAAAGAAAAAGAGGTTTTCGATTTAACATTAAAACCGCTAAAGAGTATAAGGTTTGTAGTTACTCGGGAGACTAATTTGCAAGATGCTATGGAAGCCACTTTAAAAGAGAAAGGTAATGAAAAAATCCTTTTTATAATGGATGCCAGCTTAACTGTTTCAAGAACTGCGCCACGTATATTTCATAAGAGAAAATTTATTCATGGACCAATGGTCGATAAAAAAGTAAAAAATCATATTAAGCCTGACGATTTATTTGTTGATTAACCCGTTATTGTTCTTTTTAAAAAATTTAAAAATAAGGAGTGTAAATGCCCAATCCGAAGGAACATTCTACGATGGAACATCATAAACAAGAGGTGTTACAGGTTTCTAAAAAAGGAATTGACCTTGTAAGGGACCCTATTCTTAATAAGGGAACAGCTTTTTCGGAAAAAGAGAGAGAAGAATTTAATCTTCAGGGGTTATTACCACCTCATGTTTCCACTTTTGAAGAGCAGGTTCAAAGGGTAACGGAGAACTATCGCCGTAAAGATACCGATATTGGGAAATATATCTTTCTGGAAGCTCTGCACGACCGCAATGAAATTCTTTATTATGCTTTATTGCTGAGAAATTTAGAGGAGATGACCCCGATTATTTATACACCAACGGTGGGATTGGCATGCCAGCAGTATGGTCACATTTTCAGACGAACAAGAGGAATGTACATGCCGGCAAAGGCAAAGGGAAATTTTAAAAAGTTAATTAATAATTGGCCAGAAGAAAAAGTAAACGTTATTGTCGTCACTGATGGTAGTAGAATATTAGGACTTGGCGATCTGGGTGCAAGTGGAATAGGTATTCCCATAGGAAAATTAGCTTTATATGTTGCTTGTGCAGGAATACACCCATCAGGAACATTACCTGTGGTGATTGATGTTGGAACTGACAATGAAAATCTACTGAAAGACCAGTTATATCTGGGAGAAAAGCATCGTCGCATTACTGGCGAAAAGTATTATGATATAATCGATGAATGTGTTGTAGCTGCACACGAACGCTGGCCCAAAGCTTTGATCCAATTTGAGGATTTTACTAATGATCATGCTTTTCCATTGTTAAAAAAATACCGAGAAAAGCTTTTATGTTTTAATGATGATATACAGGGAACCGGAGGAGTTGCTCTTGCCGGACTTCTGGCAGGCTTAAGGATAACAAAGGGAAAACTATCCGACCAGAGGATTATCTTTTTAGGAGCAGGTTCTGCAGCGGTTGGAATTGCAGATATGATCGTTGCAGGAATGGTTGAGAAAGGTCTATCAGAGCAGGAAGCCCGAAAAAGATTCTGGTTTTTAGATAGTAAAGGACTTGTTACTACTACCCGTGGAGATAAACTTGCAGAACATAAAATTCCGTATGCCCGTGAGGAAAAATATATCGAAACACTTCTGGATGCTGTGAAGAATGTAAAGCCGACAATTCTTATGGGAGTTAGTAAGCAACCCGGAGCATTCAATGAGAAAATTGTTCGTGAAATGAAAAAACATGTGGATATCCCGGTGATTTTCGCTCTGTCAAATCCAACATCAAAATCAGAATGTACTCCTTCTCAAGCTTATGAATGGACGGACGGCAATGTTGTTTATGCAAGTGGAAGCCCTTTTGAACCGATAAAATACAAAGGAAAAACTTATGCAACTGGTCAGGGGAATAATATGTATATTTTTCCGGGAGTTGGATTGGGTGCTATTGTTTGTAAAGCAACCAAAATAACGGATTCCATGTTCTATGCTGCTGCCAAAACTCTGGCTAATTTGGTTAGTAAAGAGGATTTGAAAAAGGGTAGAGTTTACCCTGATCTAAATGATATCAGGAAAATTTCAGCTCATATCGCCGTCTCTGTCTGCGAAGTTGCATATTCTGAAGGTATTGCCTGGGAAAAAAGACCTGAAAATCTTCTTGAGATTGTAAAGAGTAAAATGTTCCAGCCGGTTTATTTCCAGTATGATGCGGTTTAGGAGTTTGAAGAATTTAATTTTAGCTCCTATTTATAGATTTAAGCAATATTATAAGGAGATAATAAATTCTGATTATCAGATCTCAAAGCGCTTCTAATAAATGGATTTTTAATAATTAGGAATAGAAAAGAAATAACCATAAAAAGGAAGTAAACAATGGGTTTTAATATTATCCAGAAAATTATTAAATCACACTTGCTGGAAGGACAGATGAAAGCCAGTGAAATTGTAGGAGTAAAAATTGATCAGACCCTGACCCAAGACGCAACTGGAACAATGGTATATCTGGAATTTGAAGCAATGGATATTAGGGAAATTAAAACTGAAATTTCAGTGAGTTATGTTGATCACAATACTGGCCAAATGGGTTTTGAAAATGCTGACGACCACAAATATTTACAAACGATTGCAGAAAAATATGGTATTTATTATTCAAGAGCAGGAAATGGTATATGTCATCAGGTTCACCTGGAAAGGTTTGGGCTTCCAGGGAAAACCTTACTCGGTTCCGATAGTCATACACCAACCGGCGGAGGAATTGGAATGCTTGCGATTGGAGCAGGTGGATTGGATGTCGCTTGTGCTTTAGCGGGACTACCTTTTTACATTACCTATCCCAAAGTTTTGAAAATAAACCTTACAAAAAAACTATCAAAATGGATAACTGCCAAAGATATTATCCTTTATGTCCTTGAACTATTAACAACAAAAGGAAATGTAGCTTGGGTTGTGGAATATGGCGGTCCGGGAGTAAAAACTCTTAGTGTTCCTGAAAGAGCTACAATTACTAATATGGGAGCAGAGTTAGGTGTTACATCTTCAATATTTCCTAGTGATGAAATAACGTATTCTTTTCTAAAAGCTCAGGAACGAGAGGGTGGATGGATAGAACTGAAAGCGGATCCTGACGCTGAATACGACAGAATTATCGATATAGATTTAAGCACTCTCGAACCAAGACTTGCAACACCGCACAGTCCGGGTAATGTTAGTTTAGTAAAGGATTTAGCAGGACTTAAAGTCGATCAAGTATGTGTAGGTAGTTGCACGAATTCTTCTTTTAAAGATTTAATGACAGTCGCTAAAATGGTTAAAGGAAAGAAATTGCCTCGAAATATCAGCTTTGCGGTAGCACCCGGCTCCAAACAGGTTTTACGGATGATAACTGAAAATGGTGCATTGACCGATTTAGTCGATTTTGGTGCCCGAATTATGGAATCTGCTTGCGGATTTTGTATCGGTAATGGTTTTGCGCCCTCTACAAATGGCATTTCGATTCGAACGAACAATCGTAATTTCAAGGGACGCTCAGGAACAAATTCTGCGAATGTCTATCTTGCCAGCCCGGAAACAGCCGCCGCTTGTGCAATAACCGGAATTATTACGGATCCAAGAGAATTAGGGGAGGAGCCGCCAGAAATTCCAAAAATTGACAGATTTTTTATTGATGACAGTATGGTCATTCCTCCGAAAAAAACTGATAAAAAAGTAGAAATTTATCGAGGTCCGAATATTGGTAATCCTCCTAAAGGAGAACCACTTGTGCAAAATATAAATGGCGAAGTAATGCTTAAAGTCGGTGATATAATTACGACTGACCATATAATGCCGGCTGGCGCACGCTTGAAATATCGCTCAAATATTCCCAAATATTCTGAATTTGTATTTGAACCGGTTGATCCCACATTCCCTGAACGTTGTTTGAAAAATAAAAAAGTTCAGAAGGCAAACATAATTGTAGCGGGTCTGAGTTATGGGCAAGGATCATCACGAGAACATGCGGCAATTTGTCCTGCATATCTGGGTGTAAAAGCAGTAATTGCTAAATCTATCGAGAGAATTCATCATTCCAATCTAATTAACTTTGGGATTTTGCCATTAGAATTTACGAATGAAGATGATTATGAAAATCTAGAACAAAAAGATATATTAGAATTAGAAAATATAATTAATTCTTTGGAAGCAAATGAACCAATTACTGTCAATAATAAGACAAAAGGTCAGAAAATTCAGTTAAGATACACATTGTCTCAAAGAGATATTGAAATTATCAATTTAGGTGGTTTATTGTCTTACATTAAAAGAAAAAGATAGAATATAATAAAAAATTTGGTGCTGTTAATTTTTTTTGATAATTTATAAAGAATAATATAATGGGAGGCAAATTATGACCTTAAAGAAAAAATTCGAAACGAAAATCGATCCAATGCGTGATCGAGTCAAAACTTTGATTAAGGAACATGGAAATCATGTCATTTCAGAGGTAACAATCAAGCAAGCGCTAGGTGGAATAAGAGGAGTAAAATGTCTTGTTTGTGATACCTCAAACCTCGATCCGATGGAAGGTATCCGTTTTAGAGGTTATACTATTCCAGAACTGTGTGAAAAGTTACCCAAAGCACCGGGTGGGAAGCAGCCACTTCCCGAAGGTCTTTTTTATTTGCTATTAGTCGGAGAGTTACCTTCCGAAAATGATGTAAAAGAAATCACAGAAGAATGGCAACAACGTTTAAAATTACCGGATTATTTGGTAAAAATATTGGATTCTTATCCCACCGATATGCATCCTATGACACAGTTTTCCGGGGGAATTCTTGCACTTCAGAAAGATTCAATCTTCTCTGAAAAATATCGAGAAGGAATATCGAAGTACGATTTATGGGATCCAATGTATGAAGATATCATGAATTTATTGGCAAAATTACCATCTATGGCCTCTTATATTTATCGCAAGACATATAAGAACAACAAGCATATTAAAGCAGATCCAAAATTGGATTGGGGAGCGAATTTCGCCTATATGATGGGTGTGGAAAATCCGGAATACAAAGAATTGATGAGACTTTATCTTGTTCTTCATAGTGACCATGAGAGCGGAAATGTCAGTGCTCATACTTCACATCTGGTTGGTTCAGCATTGTCGGATGCATATTACTCACTTTCAGCAGGCATAGATGGACTTGCCGGGCCATTACATGGATTAGCAAATCAGGAAGTCCTTCGTTGGATTATGAATGTAAAGGAAAAACTAGGTGGTGGTGTTCCGACTAAAGAACAACTTACAAAATTTCTATGGGATACTCTCAACAGTGGTCAGGTAATTCCCGGATATGGACATGCAGTATTACGAGCAACTGATCCAAGGTACAAAGCCCAACGTGAATTTGCATTAGAACATCTACCGGATGACGAAATTTTTCAGGTTGTTAGTTTACTTTATGAAGTTACACCGGATATTTTGAAAAAACATGGTAAAGCAATGAATCCCTGGCCAAATGTGGACGCCCATTCCGGATGTTTACAGGTCTATTATGGTGTTACAGAATACGATTTTTATACTGTACTTTTTGGAGTATCAAGAGCTATTGGTATTCTTACACAATTGGTATGGTCACGAGCATTGGGATTTTCAATTGAAAGACCTAAATCTATTTCAACCGACTGGTTATTAGAACAGGTTAAATAGAAAGTTAATTTAAATTTGCGTAAGGCATTATATAATAATGCTTTACACAAATTTATACTGAATTAAAAAAATATAATTAATCATTGGAGAAAAGATGGAATACAAACTATTAAAAAAACCGGAACTTGGAAAAAAAATTGAGTTTAAAAATGGTAAAATATCTGTTCCTGATAATCCAATCATTCCTTTTATTGAGGGAGATGGAATTGGTCCGGATATATGGAAAGCAACAAAAAGTGTCATCGATTCTGCTGTAAAGAAGGCCTATAGTGGGGCAAAAAGCATAGAATGGTTTAAAATTCATGCCGGATTGTCCGCTTTAAAGAAATATGGTAACGATGATATTTTGCCGGAAGATACTTTAAAAGCGATTAAGGAGTACAAAGTCGCTATTAAAGGACCTTTGACAACACCAGTTGGAAAATTCGATTATGTCTGTTTAGAATGTTCCAAAGAACAAGACGGAATCAATGGAAAACGCCCGGAGAAATGTATAAAATGTGGTTCAAAATTTATTACGCCAGGATTTCGCTCATTGAATGTCGGATTACGTCAAAAATTAGATCTTTATGCTTGTGTCCGTCCGGTGAGATGGTATCAAGGCGTTCCTACTCCAGTAAAAGCGCCTGAAAAGTTAGATGTTATAATATTCAGAGAAAATACTGAGGACGTTTATGCGGGTATCGAATTTCAAATGGATTCGGAAGATGCAATAAAGTTAATTGAATTTTTAAAGGATAATTTGAATAAAGATATTCGGAGGGACAGTGGTATTGGGATAAAACCAATATCTGTAACCTGCACAAAGCGATTAATACGAAAAGCGATAGATTATGCGATTCAAAAGAATAAACCTAGCGTAACTTTGGTTCATAAGGGTAATATAATGAAATTTACCGAAGGAGCATTTCGTGATTGGGGATATGAACTTGCGATAAGTGAATACAGAGAGGAAATCATCACAGAACAGGAATTGTGGGATGAACATAACGGAAAGATGCCTCAAGGGAAAATTTTAATTAATGATCGAATTGCCGACCAGACATTTCAGCAAGTGTTGCTCCGTCCTGAAGAATATAGTGTGTTTGCCACACCAAATCTGAATGGAGATTATCTTTCCGATGCTTGTGCGGCCCAGGTTGGTGGACTCGGACTTGCTCCAGGTGCAAACATTGGTGATGAAATGGCTCTTTTTGAAGCAACTCATGGTACGGCTCCAAAATATACCGGAATGGATATCGTGAATCCAAGTTCTTTAATTCTTTCTGGTGTTATGATGCTTCAACATTTGGGATGGAATGAAGCAGCAGATTTGATTGAATTAGCTTTAGAAAAAACTATTTCTAATAAAACAGTTACTTATGATTTGGAACGTCAGATGAAAGGGGCGACTAAACTCAAAACTTCTGAATTTGGTAAAAAAATAATAGAAAATATGTAATCGGGGATTAAATAATGGAAAAAATAAACGAACTTATGGAGAAGGCTGAAATATATAAATTTGAAGGTAAACTAAGCGAAGCAATAAGACAATATTATGAAATATTGGAGATTAAAACGGATTACATTCCGGCATTAATGAATCTAGGCAATTTACATTATATACTTGGTGGTATGCAGGATTCAATTAAAGCATATCAAAAAGTTGTAGAATTGGAACCGAATTATTGTTTTGCTCTCTATAGGTTGGGTATTTCACATTATCGCTCTGCTCAATTTAATAAAGCTCTCGAAATTTTTAAAAGAATTGATAAGGAAAAGACAGAATTATATATGGCGTATAGTTGGATGGGTTTATGTTATTATCATAAGGGAAGAGAAGATAAAAGTATTGAATGTTATAAAAAATTGTTAAAGAATACTCCGGAAACATCCATCATAAATTACCATTTAGCAATTGCAAGTATGGCAAGAGGTGAATATAATGAGGCAATCGAAAATCTCGATCTCTTGCTTGAAGAAAATCCGGAACACGTTTCAGCTTCTTTTCATTTGGGAATTTGCCATATGCGGAAATATAATATTGATAAGGCATTGGATTTATTTAAAAAAGTATTAAAACTTAATCCAAAGCATAAAGCGGCGGCAGAGTATTTTGAAACAATAACAAATGTTCCGCCTTTTTAATAGTAGTATCTTGTTTCCTCATAAGAATATTTATTAAATTTAGTTTTGTAACTATTTATAAAAGTAAAGCAATGGCTTTTTGAATAGAAAAATACCTGAAGAAACCCATTTTCAATCCGGCAGCCGCCGGATCAAATGGGTTTCATGCTTGGAAAAAGACAAAACCAATTTAGTCCGACTTCGTCGTCCGGAAATTGGTTTTACGGAATTGGTTTTAAATGGAGACCGTGAATGCCTTATCGTTATCTGAACTTTATTAAAAATTCACTCATACATGTGTTTAATCGTGGGAATAATCACATGACCCTGTTTAGAAATCTTTCCGATTATAAATGGGTTATAAACAGAGCACAAGAACTTGAGATTGAGGAAAAGTTTTGGATTCCGGCGTACTGTCTCATGCCTAATCACTTTCATTTCTATATAAAAACGAAATCTGATGATGAGATATCCAAATATTTTCAGAGATTACAATTGGCCTACGCAAAATATTTTAACCGTAAATACTATCAAAGCGGACATGTTTTTGAAGGACCCTTTAAAAGTATTTTAGTCGATGACGAAAACTATGCAATATATTTATGTAAATATATCCATCTTAATCCTGTCAAGGCAAAATTGGTCAATAAACCGGAGGAATGGGAATTTTCAAATTATGGAAATGTGATAAGTCAGAGTCAGGCTGATTTTCAGGTTAGTCTTTACGGCACATATTTTAGACGCCTAGATGAATACGCGGATTTTGTAAACGATGGTATAGATGAATATAAAAAAGTAAAGCAATGGCTTTTTGATTAGAAAAATACCTAAAAAAACCCATTTTTAATCCGGCTTGTTGATCTAAAGAAACCTATTTTCAATCCGGCGGTCGCCGGATCAAATGGGTTTCATGTTTGGGAAGAGACCAAAACCAATTTAGTCCGGCTTCGCCGTCCGGAAATTGGTTTTCAGTGTCGGTTTAGTTCCCGTCAGTAGCCGGGTCGGAAATTGGTTTTCTATTCCAGAATAATTTCTTTTAGCGTTTTTCCTAATTCAGATATCTTGTAAGGCTTGGCAACAACGCCCACAAAACCGTACTTTTTGCAGTCAGACATTATCGGATCGTTGGAATATCCGCTGGAAACAATCGCTTTTACTTCAGGATCGATTTTCAGGAGTTCCCTGACAGCCTCTTTTCCACCCATACCACCCGGTATGGTCAAATCCATAATTACCGCCTCAAAAGGCTCTGTGGATTTCAGCGCTTTTTCATATAACTCAATTGCTTCCGCGCCATCTTTGGCGAATTCGGCGCTGTACCCAAGACTTTCTGCCATTTCTCCGGCGACCTCTCTTACGAAATCTTCATCGTCCATTATGAGGATTTTTCCTTTACCGAAAAGCGTTTTTCCGGTTTCGCTTTCTTTTTCAGCGACTATTTTTTCTGAAGCCGGCAGATATATGTAGAATGTAGTTCCGACGCCCAATTCCGATTCAACCGTTATTAATCCGTTATGATTTCTAATAATGGAATAGGCGCCGGCAAGTCCAAGCCCGCTTCCCTTTGTCTTGGTGGAAAAGTATGGATCGAATATTTTATCGAGATGATGGGCTGGAATGCCAATCCCATGGTCTTCAAAACTAAATTTTAGGTACTTTCCGTTTTGAAGTGGTAAAACATTTTCCGGAGTAATAGTAATATTTTCGGCTTTTATATTAATTATGCCGCCTTCGGGCATAGCCTGGTCTGCATTCATTACCAGGTTGTTAAACACCTGGTTTATCTGCCCTTTGTCAATTTCAACCGCCCAAATGTCGTCCGGAATAGAGAATATGCATTTGACGTTGGACCCGGAGAGTGCAAAAGCTGCGGATTCTTTTAGAAATTCAGTAACAGATGCTGCTTCCTTGACCGGCGCTCCGCCTTTGGAAAAAGTAAGCAGTTGCTGGGTTAGATCTTTTGCCCGCATTGCTCCTTTCTCGGCTTCAACTAGCCTCTTATAAACTTTGTCTTCCGGGTTGGCATACATCTTGGAAAGTGTAATATTGCCTAAAATTATAGTGAGGATATTGTTAAAATCGTGGGCAATACCGCCGGCAAGAACGCCGATTGATTCGAGATTCTGGTTTCTGCGAGCTTCTCTCTCAATTTGCTTTCGCTCTGTAATATCTCTGATTACCGCAAAAGTCGCCTTATCGCCTCTGTATTCTATGATTGTCACATTAGCTTCGACGTCGATTGTTGTCCCGTCTTTTTTCTTAAATACGGTTTCGTATCGGGATGGCACATATTCTCCCAGGTTGCGTCTTTTCTGGCGTTCCATCAATATTTCGACAGCCTTTTCGGTATGAACCTCAGTAAAATCTTTCATAAGCAATTCATCGTAATCGTATCTTAACATTGTCGTAAATTGCTTATTAAAAAAGATGAATTTGTCATATTGACTGATTACAATTGCATCGTTGACATTTTCAACTAACAGGCGATATTGCTCCTCAGAAGCTCGTATCTTCTTTTCCAATTTTCTACTTTGCAAGATTTGGGAAATGTGATTAGCGAACATTTCCAGTGGTCTGACCGTTTCATCCGTGGGAATATCCCCGCTCTTGGAGTCATCCACCGAAATCATGCCGATAAAATCACCAGCCTCATCTTTTAAAGCGATGAAAAGGTTATCTTCATTATGCCATCGACCTGCGCCGGGAGCATACTCTTTCTTTCCATTATCCACAGCCTTTTGATCAAGGATATGCTTCATAGTATGCGGCACATAGCATGATTGATTTCCCAGGGATATTCCTTTGTTAAAAATCTCTTTTAACTCCTCCTGTGATATGCCGACTTTTTGCAAACGTTCTATAGTTTCTTTATCTATACCGTGAGAACCTAGTATATCTCTATATGGAAAATCTTCCTTGAAAGTGTAGAACATCACCCGGCTAAAATCCGAAATTTCAACAATGGCAGAACTGATGGTTTTAAACAGTATTTTGTCATCTGTGATGGTTAACATATCGGCAGAGATTTTGCTGAATTGTTCAATCTGTTTGGTTAAGGATATAATTTGGTTTTCTGCTCTCTTGCGCTCAGAAATATCATCAAAAACGAATAATACTCCATTAACTTTTCCTTTCTCATCGGTAATAGGTGTTATTTTTGATTGAACTATTAGGGATTTTCCCCACTTCGTGGTATAGGGTTTTTCGGAGCTTACAATACAACCTTCTTCTATGCAGCGTCTTACATCATCAGAGATTCCAGCTTCTTTCAAAAGGTGGAATGTTAAAAGATTTATCTGTTTTGTAGCATCTTCAGATGGCGAGCCAAGAATTTCTAATGCTGTCTTATTAATGTTATGTATATTCCCTTTAGTATCGCATGTCAATATCCCGATTGGCGTTTCTTTAAAAAGGGTTCTGTATCTTTCTTCACTCTCACGGACTTCCTTTTCCGCCCGCTTGCGCTCGGTGATATCAACTGCCATCTCATAGCGCACCATACGCTCATCAGGCCATTTTATTGCTTTATCTATGCAGCGGTACCAATGTTTATCAACTAAGTTCTGGAATTCCCAAATATATGTTTTCCCCAGATTTTCTCCGAAAATATCTTTGTTTGTACAAAAGGGACAGGGAGAAGTTCGATCTTGAAGTACCTTATAACACTTATCGCCCGCCTTTCCTTTCCAGCGCGATTTAAAAGCTTCATTAAAATATATAAGTTCGTAAGTAGCCGGATCGGCAACGTAGATCACTTCATCAATACTATCAAACATAGAAAGAAGTTGTTTCTGTTCAAAAAGTAATTTTTCTTCCGCCTGCTTGCGCCCGGTGCAATCTCGTTGAATGGCGATATAAGCTAAAATATTGTCGTCTACGTCTTTTAATGGTGAAATTTTAAACTCGCAAATAAAGGTGCTGCCGTCCTTTTTTCGATTGAGATGTTCCCCTGTCCAGGTCTTACCCGATGAAACGGTTTTATAAATATCCTCTTGGATTTGCGTTCGATGGGAATTGGCATTTAATATGTCGGGAGTTTTTCCGAGGAGTTCTTTTTTGGAGTAGCCGTATAACTCTTCCGTGGCTTTATTGATGTAGGTAATGTTAAAATCTGTGTCGGTAACAATTATGGAATCTTTTGCCTGTTCGCTTATGGAGCTGAGAAACTGCAAGTCTTTCTCTGCTTGCTTCAGTTCGGTTATATCGGTTTGAGTACCCCAGGCTTCGACAAGTTTTCCGTTTTTTATAGTTCCCACCATTGAGTTGGAGAAGTATTTTTCTAACCCATTTTTGCCAATCTCATGGGAAATTCCACCTGAAATCTGGAAGTTATTGTTAATAAAAGCTTCAAGATAAGCTCTGTTTTCTTCTGTATCAGGCATAACTTCATATAGTACAGTACCCAAAATCTCATCTTTTGTCGCGCCCATCATCACTGCGTAGACATCATTGCATTCTGTGCAGACGCTTTTGAAAAAATCTTTGAGCATTTTCTCTTTTGGAAGTATAATATCTGCCGGCGTTTCCAATCTGAAACACCATATACCTACTGTGCTGGAGTCTATGAAATTTCTGAGTTTTTCTTCGCTTTTTTCCAGCGCTCTTTCGGTCTGTTTCTGTTTGCTGATATCTTTTGAAATGACTGTTATGGCTGTTATCTCCCCGGTACTCCAGTTTATGAACGGATTTAGTGTTCGCAGGAAATCCTTCCTATCCCTCTGACTTTTATATTCGTAAGCGAGCGGTTTGCCTGATTTGAGGACTTTCTTTACTCTATTGGAAAATAGCACCGTTGCTTCAGGTGAGTGAAAATTTGCATAAGTTAGTCCTATTACTTCGCTTAAGGATTTTCCATATCTTGATAGAAGTTTCTTATTAGCGTAAAGATACTTTAGTTCCTTGTCTACAAGGTAGATAGGATCGTCGCTGGATTCTAAAAGTAAATGGAATTTTTCCTCACTTTCCCGGAATGCCTCCTTTGTTTTCGCCTTTTTGAGTTTCTTTACTTTCTCTTCAATCTGAGATGTTTCAGCACCGGAATGTTTTTTAGCCATGTCTTCTCAACCTTTTTGGAATGCCGTGAACGGCGTATCGGCTTTGTTGTGGTATTTCTTAATCACAGCCCTAAAGGGCTGGGCTATTGATAATATTTTTAGTTTCATTTGATTTTTTATATAGATGCTTATTTATCAAAGACTTGACCCAAATATTTAATCCTTTTACATTTATATTGAATAAAAGATAATAGGCAATTGTATCGTCATTTTTGGTTCCTTATCTGTTTTGTAATTTAATTTATCTTTGTATTAACGCAATGAATATATTGTGCTGTTTGTACCGGCATTTTTGATTTTGAATGACAAATAGTGAGTTATTTACACATTACATTGGAGAACAGATTTGTTGCCATCTGGTAAAAGAAAATTCTAATGCTTGTGAAATGCACACCGAATTGTTAAAATTCAATGGATTAAAAGAGGAGTTTCGAGATATGAAATCTGTTACAAAACATATTACACTGAACGTTCCCCGCAGAAGGGCATTCATCAACATTACACCGGAAGTGGAAGGTATTGTTCGTGAGAGCGGCATAAAAGAGGGCTTGTGCCTGGTGAATGCCATGCATATTACAGCGAGTGTATTCATCAATGACAATGAATCCGGTTTGCATCAGGATTTTGAAACCTGGCTGGAAAAACTGGCGCCTGAAAAACCTCATTCCCAGTATCATCACAATGGTTATGAAGATAACGCCGACGCTCACCTTAAACGTCAGATTATGGGGCGGGAAGTTGTAGTAGCAATCAGCAATGGCAAACTTGATTTTGGTCCCTGGGAACAGATTTTCTACGGGGAGTTCGATGGAAAACGTCCAAAGCGTTATCTCATTAAGGTTATCGGAGAATAATCAGCTCCGTTTGTTCAGATTTTTCTTTTATCATTGTTATAAATTTTACCATATTGACAAACCTGCAAGGTTTAATCTTTATTTATCTCAAAATCAATTATCTAAGTGATCAAGTATATCAAAAAAGAGCGATAAATATAAGCCGGGTCTTGCATTTAATTAAAAAGTTAAATATTTTGATTATAGGAGCGGCTTTTTGAAATGAATAGATTAAAACATAAGAGGAAACCTATTTTGAAACTCAAGGTAATCTTATTGTCATAGTAGATTGAGTCGCTCCTTTGTACATTGAAAAATAATTAAAATATGGAGGTAAATATGTTTCCACTAAAAAAAGTTCTTTGTCCCATAGATTTTAGCGAACATTCTCTAAAAGCGCTTAAAATAGCTGATGAGATGGCAAAGACATTTCACGCCGAAATTTTTCTTGTTAATATAATTCCACCAATACCTTCCGTTCCTACTCCACCCCATCCATTTGTTTTTGATATTCCAAAATACCAGGATTCTTTAGAAATCAATTCCAAAAAGAGCTTAGATGATATCGCTAAAAAGCATGTATCTTCCGGAATTAAAGTCCACCAGATTATTTCCTGTGGAGATCCTGCTCAGGAGATAATTAAAATTGCTGATGAAAATGATGTGAACCTTATAGTTGTAGCCACCCATGGCAGAACAGGTTTAAAACACATGATTTTTGGATCGGTGGCGGAAAAAATCATACGGCATGCTTCCTGTCCGGTCCTGACTAAAAGAGTTCTGTAAGAAACCTTAATGTAAAATAATCGAGAAATTTATTTGTAGCGAGGAATGCTCCGCTGTCAGCGGATTCCGATTTCCCGCTTACAGCATGGAACTAATCTTCCAATAAATCGGAAAGGGACGAACATCCAGCCACATAAACAAATACACTAATGCTTAATTAAAAAAGCCTTCACAAACGAGGGCTTTACTTGTAGCGGGGGAAGGATTTTCACCTACGTCGGACACATCCTCCTCAGGTGGACAGGCTTCCCAACGATCTTTGGGTCGGAGCGTCCGCGGAGATCCGCCGGAGCTTAGTGTAGGCGGATTATGAGCTCAACTCCCTTTTCAACCATTCTCTTCCGGCTCCACTTTTTAAATATTTCTCGCGTTGAACTGCATCTTGGCGATTATCGTATTCCTCTAAGTAAACTAATTCCCAATCAGCACCTCTTTTAGTCCAGCGTGAAAGTCCTTTATTATGCTCTTTCAAACGACGATTTATATCATTCGTTTGACCAATATAGGTTAATCCTTCAAAACTCTTTATGACGTAGACTATGTACATTTTAATACGCAAAAAGGAGCTAAGCCCCTTTTTCTTTATCTTTGTAGCGGGGGCTGGATTCGAACCAACGACCTTTGGGTTATGAGCCCAACGAGCTACCAACTGCTCCACCCCGCGATCATCTGTAATAAGCAGTCTAATTTCTGAAAAATATTTGTAACTATCAAGAGACTTTTAACCGACTTTACAAAAAAATCCAAAATTAAATTAAAATTTTATCGGATCACCTCTGATCTTTACATCCTGAATTCTCCGATTCGAATATCATCGTACGTAGCGTCACATCTCAATTTTTATTTTGAGTTTTAGTAATTTATCCTCTATATTTATCTTCCAATGGGGGAAATAGTATTGTACAATTTAATTATTAAGAAATGATCAATGAATTTTATGGAAGACCTGTGGAAGTTTGTTTTGCTGTTTGTTGTAGGTTCGATAGCCGGGTTTATCAATGTAAATGCCGGAGGGGGTTCGACTTTAACTCTTCCGGCACTGATATTTTTAGGTTTGGATAGCGCTTTAGCTAACGGTACCAACCGGATTGGTATTTTACTCCAAAATCTGTTTGCGGTTACCTCTTTTCGAAAGCATAATGTCCATCGGTTCAAAGAAAGTTTGAAATTTTCTTATATTACTTTGCCCGGAGCTGTCATCGGGGCGCTGGTGTCTGTCCGTATCAATGATGAATGGTTCCAGCGAATTTTAGCGATTGTCATGCTCGGAATTGTGATTTCCCTGTTCCTGCCACAGATGAAAAAGAACTATCAGAATGTGACCTCGATCGCAAAGAATCAATGGCTGATTTATGTTGTGCTTTTCTTTATTGGGTTCTACGGTGGTTTCATTCAGGTGGGCGTTGGATTTTTGTTTATGGCTGCCCTTTATCATATCCTGAAAATCAGCCTAATTTATGTCAATATGCATAAGGTCTTTATCATTTTTATTTATACAATTCCTTCGTTATTTATTTTTACTCTTACCGGCAATGTGAACTGGGGATTTGGTCTCAGTCTTGCTTTTGGTAATGCTTTAGGTGGATGGTGGGGTGCCAAAGCATCTGTAAAAGGAGGCGAAAAATTAATTCGTTATGTGCTTGCATTGGCGATTGCGCTGATGGCGGTGAAATTGTTAAAACTGTTCTAAAATTATCCTGAAAAGATGTTGTTGAGGTTCACTTTTTAAACATGGAAAATTTAAAAGAGACGATCCTAAAATCCCTCGATGGTGATAACATTGATTTGCTGCCATACATCCCGTATTTACTTCAGGATCTATGGGAGATCGGATCATCTGCTAAGGCTATTATTGGGATAATTAAGAAACACAATCTTTACAAACAAGATACGACTTCAAAGATCCTTGATTTAGCTTGCGGCAAAGGCGCCGTATCTATCTCACTGGCGAAAGAATTTGGTTTTAGTGTTCATGGAATCGATGCGGTTTCAGATTTTATTGAGGAAGCGAGAAACAAAGCCAAAGAATGGAATGTAGAAAAATTATGTGAATTTCAAATTGGAGATATACGTGAATCTGTACATGCTTTAAGAGAATACGATATCATCATTCTGGGCTCCATCGGTCCGGTATTGGGCAATATTGAAGAAACACTTCAACAGTTAAAAACGTGTATTCTACCGGCTGGTTATATCATTCTGGACGATGCTTTTATACCGATTGGAAGTGATTTTAATCATCCCGATTATCTGTCAGAAAACGAATTCATGGCTCAGATCAACAGAAGTAATTTTCAAATCATCGGCTCGTCTTTTATAAATGAATCTGATATATCCGAATATGATGATATGTATCGTCATATTGAAACAAGAGCGAAGGAATTAATGGCATTGTATCCGGCAAAGAAATATCTTTTTGAAGAATATCTAAAATCACAACGGGTTGAAAACGAGATTTTAAAAAATAGAGTAAAATGTGTAACGCTGTTGCTCAAAGGTAAATAAAATCAATATAATAACGAGGTAAATATGGCTGTTGAAATTCGCGAGGTTAAATCCCACAGAAATTTACGTAAATTTGTTAAATTTCCGTTAAAACTTTATCGCAACCATCCTTATTGGGTGCCGTCGCTGATCAAAGATGAACTGAATTCCTTGTCGCCAAAATCAAATCCGGCTTTTGAGTTTTGTGAAGCAAAATGCTGGCTGGCGTATCAGGAAGGGAAAATTGTTGGACGAATTACCGCTATTTTGAATAACCGGCACGAGGAAACGTGGGGTAAGCGCCAGGTCCGTTTTGGCTGGATCGATTTTATAGATGATCCCGAAGTGTCATTCGCATTGTTAACCCAGGTCGAGGTGTGGGCGCGGGAAAAAGGTGCGGAATCCGTGCATGGTCCACTCGGTTTTACAGATTTCGATCACGAAGGGATGCTGGTAGAAGGATTCGATGAACTGGGTACGATGGCGGCAATTTATAATTATCCGTACTATCCGCAACATTTGGATAAATTGGGCTATAAGAAAGATGTCGATTGGGTGGAGTATCAGATCACAATTCCTGATAAATTTCCTGAAGAGATATCTCATTATTCAAAAATCATCCAGGAAAAAAGGGGCTTTTATGTACTAAACGCGAAATCCATGAAAGAGATACTACCCTACGCCGATGAAATGTTTGATGTTCTCCAGCAAGCTTATCAGCAATTGTATGGATTTGTGTTTCTGACCAAAAAGCAAGTTGATACCTATATAAAACAGTATTTGGGATTTATTACACCTGATTATATCGGCATCGTACTTAACCGTGAAGGTAAAGTAATCGGATTTGGAATTACGCTGCCATCCCTTTCCCGCGCCCTTCAAAAGAGCAATGGGAGGTTATTTCCTTTTGGATTTATTCATTTTATAAAGGCAATGAAGAAAAATGCTATTATTGATCTCTATCTGATCGGTGTGCATCCTGATTACCAGGGCAAAGGAGTGGCCGGTATATTAATGAATAAAATGGGACAGACATTCATTAAACACGGTATCAAATACGCCGAATCCAATCCCGAAC